>DASQTE010000295.1:0-10731 GCA_035642035.1 Blastococcus sp. | reverse complement strand
GGTGTACGTGACCACGGAGACCGACGCCGGATCGACGACGATGCGCTGGAACTGGTCCAGGTGCAGACCCAGCGCGTCGGCCAGGATCGCCTTGATCACGTCGCCGTGGCTGCAGGCCAGCCACACCGCCTCGGGGCCGAGCTGCGCGTTCCACGCCCGGACGGCGGCCACCGCGCGGGCCTGCGTCTGGGCGAGCCCCTCCCCGTCGTCCCCGGGGAAGACCGCGGCCGAGGGGTGCTGCTGGACCACCCGCCACAGCGGCTCCTTGGCCAGCTCCTTGATCGTCCGGCCGGTCCAGTCGCCATAGCGAGCCTCGCCCAGCCGGTCGTCGTGCTGCACGGTGAGGTCGCGGCCGGCCGCGACGGCCGCCGCGGTCTGCGCGCACCGCTCCAGCGGGCTGCTGACCACGGCCGCGAGCGGGACCTTCGCCAGCCGCTCCCCCACCGCCGCGACCTGGGCGGCGCCGGTCTCGTCGAGCTGCACGCCTGGCGTCCAGCCGGCGAGGACGCCCCCGGTGTTGGCCGTCGTCCGCCCGTGCCGGAGCAGGATCACCGTGGTCACCGGCGCAGCGTATGCGCGTCCTGGCTCAGGTCGGGCTGAGCACTCCTGCGCCGACCAGCGCGAGGACCAGCAGGCCGAGCACCACCCGGTAGACGACGAACGGCAGGAAGCTCCCGCGGTCCAGGTAGCGCAGCAGCCAGGCGATCACCGTCAGCCCCACGCCGAAGCCGATGACGGTGGCCAGGATCGTCGGCCCCCACGAGACGCCCTCGCCCGCGACGTCCCCGGTCAGCGCCTCGTAGGCCTGGAAGAAGCCGGAGCCGAGGACGGCGGGGATCGCGAGCAGGAAGGAGTACCGCGCCGCGGCGGCCCGCGAGTAGCCGAGGAAGAGCCCCGCGGTGATCGTGCCGCCGGACCGGGAGACGCCCGGGATGAGGGCCATGGCCTGGGCGAAGCCGAAGCCGATGCCGTGCGGCACGGTGAGGTCCTTGAGCTCCCGCGTCTTGGCCCCGACCCGGTCGGCCCAGAACAGGATCAGGGAGAACGCGACGAGGCAGATGGCCACGATCCGCAGGTCGCGCAGCGTCGTCTCGATGTCGTCCTGGAACAGCAGGCCGAGGACGACGATCGGGATGCTGCCGACGATGATCAGCCAGCCCATCCGCGCGTCCGGATCCCCCTTCCGCCCGCCCGCCAGCGAGCCCAGCCACGCGACGACGATCCGCCAGATGTCCTTGCGGAAGTACAGGAGGACGGCGGCCTCGGTGCCGATCTGGATGATCGCGGTGAACGCCGCACCCGGGTCGTCCCAGCCGAACAGCTCGCCCACGAGCCGCAGATGGGCGCTGGAGGAGATCGGCAGGAACTCCGTCAGCCCCTGCACGATCCCCAGGACGACGGCTTCGACCCAGCCCATCAGCGCGCCCCCGCCGGGACGGTGCGGACAGGTCGGGACACGGGTCGGGCAGGCACGACCGCTCACCCTAGGTGGCCCCGGCCGGCGACCCGCCGCGCCGCTCCGGGCGCCCGGGTGCTCCCCGGTGCCGGGCGGGGTCCGCCGGTAGGTTGGCCCCTCGTGGAGCAGCGCGCGCTGGGGCGGAGTGGTCTGGTCGTGTCCCGGCTGGCGCTGGGCACGATGACGTGGGGCCGGGACACCGACGAGGACGAGGCCGCCATGCAGCTCACCGCCTTCGTCGACGCCGGCGGCACGCTCGTCGACACCGCCGACGTGTACTGCGACGGCGAGAGCGAGCGCACCCTCGGGCACCTGCTCTCCGACGTCGTCCCGCGCTCCGACGTGCTGGTCGCGACCAAGGCCGTCGGCCGGACGGCGCCCGGACCGATGGGCCGCGGCGCGTCGCGTGGGCACCTGCTGGCGGCGCTCGACGCCTCCCTCGAGCGCCTGGGCCTCGACCACGTCGACCTCTGGCAGCTGCACGCCTGGGACGAGACGACGCCGCTCGAGGAGACCCTCGCCGCGTGCGACCTGGCGGTCAGCTCGGGGCGGGCCCGCTACGTCGGGATCAGCAACTTCACCGGCTGGCAGACCGCGCAGGCGGCGACCTGGCAACGCGCGTGGCCCGGCCGGACGCCGGTCATCAGCACCCAGGTCGAGTACTCGCTCCTCCAGCGCGGCGTCGAGCGCGAGGTGGTGCCCGCCGCGGAGGCGATGGGGCTCGGCGTCCTGCCCTGGTCACCGCTCGGTCGCGGGCTGCTGACCGGCAAGTACCGGCACAGCACGCCGTCGGAGTCCCGCGGCGCCTCGGCCCAGTGGCAGGGCTTCATCGACGGGCTGCGCTCGGCCAAGGCCGACCGGATCGTGGAGGCCGTGATCACCGCCGCCCAGGGGCTCGGGACCACGCCGCTCGCCGTCGCCCTCGCCTGGGTGCGCGACCGGCCGGGCGTGGTCGCGCCGATCGTCGGCGCCCGCACCGCGCAGCAGCTGCAGGCCAGCCTGGACGCCGAGACCGTCCGCCTGCCCGCCGCCATCCGCACCGCGCTCGAGGACGTGTCCGCGCCGGCCTTCAGCTACCCCGAGCGACGGTCCGAGGCGTGACGGCGGCGGCGACCCCGGCGGCGGGGGGCGACCCGGTCTTCGCCGCCTTCTGCGCTGCGGGCCTGTGGCCGGGCCTCGGACGGCGGACGGCGGCCGAGCTGCCGGCGGCCGGCATCACCACGCCGGACGACGTCACGGCGGACCGGCTGATCAAGCTCCCGCGCGTGGGGCGGCAGCGGGCCGAGCGGCTGTTCTCCGGCTTCCTGTCCGCGCAGCCGACCTACGAGGTCGTCGAGCTGCTCGTCGGCGCGGGGCTGCAGGCCAAGCTCGCCTCGGGCGTCGCGGACGCGCTCGGGCCGGACGCCGCGCGCCGCCTGCGCGACGACCCGTGGGCGCTCGTCAGCCTGCACGGCGTCACGCTCGGCGACGCCGACCGTCTGGCGATCGCGATCCTCAAGGGCGCCGACCGGCAGGACGGCCGGCGCGGCCGCGCGATCGTCGCCCTCACCCTGCGGACGGCGACCCGCGACGGGCACACCGTGCTGCCGGCCGACCTGGTCGTCTCCGCGCTGCAGGCCGAGGGCATCGCCGACCCGGCCGCGGCGATCGTGGCCGCGGTGGAGTCCGGCGAGGTGCTGGAGCACGAGCCCCCCGAACCCGAGGACCCGGAATCCGAGCCCGACCCGGCGCTGCGGTCGCTCTCCCTGGCCCGGTACGGCATGGCCGAGGAACTCGTCGCCGAGGCCATCGCCCGGCTGTCGGCCACGGCGGAGCGGATCGCCGACCCGGCGTCGGTGCGCACCGTGGCCAAGGGGCTGGACAAGGCCCAGCAGGCCGCCGTCGCCCAGGTGCTGGGGTCCGGCGTCAGCCTGCTCACGGGCGGCCCGGGGACCGGCAAGAGCCGCACGGTGGCGGCGATCGTCAAGCTGCTCCGCGCCAAGGGCAGCGACATCGCGCTGGCCGCGCCGACGGGGCGGGCGGCCAAGCGCCTCGAGGAGCTGACCGACCACCCGGCGACCACCGTGCACCGGCTGCTGGGCGCCCAGGGCATGACCGGCGGCTTCGCCCGCAACGAGGAATGGCCGCTGGACGCCGACGTGATCGTCGTCGACGAGGCGTCGATGCTGGACGTCGAGCTGACCGCCGCCCTGCTCGAGGCCTGCCCGGACGGCACGCACCTGCTGCTCGTCGGCGATCCGGCACAGCTGCCCTCGATCGGCCCGGGCCACGTGCTCGGCGACCTCATCGACTCGGGCGCCGTCCCGTTCACCGAGCTGACCACGCTCTACCGGCAGGCCGAGGGTGGCGCGATCGCGCGGCTGGCGACCGCCGTCCGCGGTGGGGAGCTGCCGCCCGTGGACTCCCCCGACCGCGAGGTCGTCGTCGTCCCGGCCACCGGGAGCGCCGAGGCGGCCCGGCGGGTCGTCCAGCTGGTCACCGACTCCATCCCGCGGGCGCTGGGCATCGATCCGGGCGGCGTCCAGGTGGTGACGCCGGTGCACCGCGGGCCGGCCGGGACGATCGAGCTGAACAAGGCGCTCAAGGCGCAGCTCAACCCGGGCGAGGGCACGGTGTTCGGCTTCGACGTCGGCGACCGGGTCGTGGCCACGGCCAACCACCTCGACCTGGAGCCGACCGGGTTCGCCAACGGCGAGGTCGGCGTGGTCACCGGCACCGGCGAGGGGTCGCTGAACGTCGACTTCAGCTCGGGCCCCGTGACCGTCACCGGCAACGCCCTGCCCGACCTGCGGCACGGCTGGGCGATCACCGTGCACCGCGCGCAGGGCTCGGAGTGGCCAGGCGTCGTCGTCGTCCTGCCGCCGGAGGCCGGGGGCATGCTGTCGCGGCCGCTGGTCTACACCGCGCTGACCCGCGCGCAGAGCCACCTGTCGATCGTCCACGCCAGCGGAGCGGCCCTGGCCCGCGCGGTCCGCGAGGTCGACGTCCGGCCGCGGCGGACCCGGCTGGCGTCCCTGCTGGCGGAGCTCGGCGACCTTCCCGGCTGACGCGGGTCAGCCGCGCAGCATCCGGCTCCGCGCGGCGCAGGTGAGCCGCCCGATCGCCGGCCCGAGCTCGCCCGCGCAGCCCAGCGGCCGGCCGAAGGGGACGCGGACGTCCTGGTGCCCACCCGGCCGCTCCACCCGCAGCCGGAAGCCGAACCGGTCGAGGCCGAGGGGCCGCAGTACGTCGTCCGGACCGATCGACCCGGTGGGCAGCAGCCCGCCCAGGAGGGCGAGGACCTCGGGGTGGCCGCCGTCGAGGTGGGCCAGGTGCTCGGCCTCGAGCGCGGCGAGCGGATCGGGACGGGCGGCGAGGAACTCGAGCGGGCTCACCTCCAGCGCCGGTCCGCCCTCCCCCAGCACGACCTCGGCGAGGTCCAGGCGGAGCAAGGTGACCGACCGCCCGACGTCCAGCAGCACCTCCGTGGGCCGGGCGTCGGCGAAGGCCAGCACCGACGTCCGCTCGTCCCGGGCCGGGACGGGCGTGAGCCAGCCGGAGAGCCAGAGCTGCGCGCGGACCGGCCGGCGCAGCGGCACCGGGGCGTGGTCGGTGACCATCACCAGCCCGGACAGGTCGGACCCCGGAGCGGACAGCACGGCCCGGACGAGGTCCCCGTCGGTGGGGACGGCGACGAGCACCTGGTCGGCGGCGGTGACGGCGTGGGCCAGCACCCGGCTGCCCTCGACCCCGGCGGCGCAGACGGTGGCGCCGGGACGGCCGGCGACGGTGCGCGCCCGCTCGGCCGGCCCGGGACGCAGCGCGTCGAGCTCGGGACGCTGCGGCTCCGGCGCCGGGCGGCTCGGACAGGTCGGCATGACGCCCTCCTCCGTTTGGTTAGGGCAGCCTAACCAAACGAGGAGCGTTGCAGGTAGGGGCCAGGGTGTTTCGCTTTCGCCCACCGCACCGCCGCGGTGGCAATCTCTTCTCGTGCGCTGTCCGTCCCCGCTCCTGGCCCTGCCAGGCTCCCGTGCCGTCCGTCCGCGTGCCCGTCGGATGCGGACACGACGGTGAGCGGCGACGAGCGACGCCCTCTCCCCCCACGTCTGGACCCGCGCAGAGGCCGGGGATCGACGCGGGCGGTGCCGGCGCGCGAGACGGGCGGACGCGGGTCGCTCCGGGCCGTGGTGGTGGGGCGCTCGATCGCCGCGCTGCTGAGCGTGCTGGTGCTGGCCGGCAGCGGCTGGGGCTGGTACCTCGTGCGGGTCGCCGAGGCCAGCGTGAGCCGTACCGACGCCATCCCCGACTCCGGCAACTCCGACGTCAACGGCGGGGACCACGCCGGTGAGGCGATGAACCTGCTCCTGGTCGGCATGGACTCCCGGACCGGGCTGACGCCCGAGCAGCAGGCGGAGTTCAGCACCGGGAACCCCGAGGGCGTGCTCAACACCGACTCGATGATGCTGGTCCACCTCCCGGCCGACGGTTCCGGCGCGTCCTTCGTCTCCCTGCCGCGCGACACGTACGTCGACATCCCCGGCCACGGGATGGGCCGGCTCAACTCGGCCTACTCCCGCGGGTACACCGCGTCGGAGGGCAGCGACGAGGAGAGCGACGCCGCCGGGGCGCAGCTGCTCGTCCAGACGGTCAGCCAGTTCACCGGCCTGCAGGTCGACCACTTCGCCGAGATCGACCTGCTCGGGTTCATCAACCTCAGCAGCATCGTCGGCGGCGTCGAGGTCAACCTGTGCCAGGCGACCAGCGATCCCCTGTCCGGCGCGGACTTCCCCGCCGGCGTACAGACGATCGGCGGGGACGACGCGCTGAAGTTCGTCCGACAGCGGCACGGCCTGCCGAACTTCGACCTCGACCGGGTCGTCCGGCAGCAGGTCTACATCGCGGGCATGCTGCGCAACATCCTGTCCTCCGACCTGCTGCTCGACCTGGGCAAGCAGAAGGCGATCGTCGAGCAGGTCGGCAGCAGTCTCACCCTCGACCGGGGGTTGGACCTCTTCGACCTGGCTGCCCAGATGCAGGGCGTGCAGCCCGGCGCCATCACCTTCCAGACCGTCCCCGGCCTGACGCCGGCCCGGGTCGACGGCGCCGACGTCCTCGAGCCGCCCGCCGAGGAGGAGGTGGAGGCCTTCTTCGCCTCGCTGGCCGCCGAGAGCCCGGAGCCCGAGGCCCCGGCCGACGCGGCGCCCACGGTGTCGCCCGAGTCGGTGACGCTGAGCGTGTTCAACGGCTCCGGCGTCTCCGGCGCCGCCGCGGAGGCAGCCGAGGCGCTCGCGATCGCCGGCTTCGAGGCCAGCAGCGGCGGCAACGCCGACCCCACCGACACGACCACCGTCCGGCACGCCGCCGGTGACGAGGCCGCCGCGGCGCTGGTGGCCGCGCAGGTGCCCGGCGCGGCGATCGCCGTCGACGACAGCCTGGCGGCGGGGACCGTGGAGCTGGTCATCGGCACCGACTACAACGGCATCGGCCAGGCGGTCACCGCGCCGGCCCCGGCTCCGGAGGACGCCGAGGGCGGGCGGACGGCGGACGACCCCAGCTGCATCAACTAGGGCGCGGTCAGCTCAGGACGTCGTCGTCGTCCACGGGCACGTCGGCGTCCTGCTCGAGGACGTCGGCCTCGTTCGCCTCGCGGTCGCCCACCGGGCGGAGCGGGCTCCCCACCTCCCCTGGACGCGCCGACAGCTGCTGCTCCAGGGCGTCCGCCTCGGGGACCCCCTCGCCAGGCCCGGTCGCGTCGCCGGCGGAGCTCACCGCGGGGGCGTCGAGGGGGGCCTCCTGCTCCGCGCGGTCGGCGTCGGGCACCTCGCTCGGGATACCGGGTCCGGTCACGTCGTCTCCCTCGGTCGTGCGCTGGCGGGGTCGCACCCATCCTGCCGAAGGTCACCGGGGGCGGCAGGCCGTGGGTGTCGGTCGGGCCACGACGACGTGACCTCCCGTCTTCCTCCGTGCACAATCGTGGCGATGGAGGCGGCCGCGGACTACCAGTACGCGCCGCTGCGGATCCCACCGGGCACGTCCCGGTCCGCAGCGGCGACGATGTTGAGCCTCCAGGCGGACACCGGCGGCTGGGAGCTCGCCCGGCTGCAGTTGCACCCCGACGGCACGCGCAAGGTGATCCTGCGCCGCAGGGCGCGGTTGTCCTACCTCCCCGGCCCCGTCATCTAGCCGCCCAGCGCGTCGGTGCCGACACCGCGACAGGAAGCCGGGTCGCCGCGTCGCCCCGGGCTGCCTCGACCTGCGGCTGGGTGAGGAAGAGGACGCGGCTGAGGTCGGCGCCGCGGACGTCGGCCGCCCGCAGGTCGGCGCCCAGCAGGTCCGCCGTCCCGAGATCCACGCCGCGGAGGTCGGCGCCGATCAGGTAGGCGCCGCGCAGGTAGGCGCCGCGAAGCCTGGCCCGGCGCAGGTCGCGTCCCATGAGGTCCGCCCCGCGCCGGTCGGGCCGTCCCGGTCCGCGGACGGCCTCGCTCACCCGCGACAGCAGCTCCCCCACCCGCGCCCGGTGAGCGCCGACGTCGAGGGCGGCCAGCTCGTCGGCCGTGCCGCCGGCCAGGCGCTCGGTCTGCTCCCGGAGCTCCCTGACCGCCGGCGAACCGTCGAGCGACTCGGCCTCGGTCAGGTACCAGAGCGCCTCGTGCAACTGGCGGACCACCGGGAGGACGGCGAACTGCGCAGCGGCCAGCTCCGGGGCCTCCCGCCAGCTGCGGCCGCCGAACGTGCCCTGGGTGATCCGCTGACCCGCGCCGAAGCAGTCGAACACCGTGCACCCCGGGAACCCGCGCTGCCGGAGCTCCGCGTGGATGCCGCAGCGGAAGTCCTCGGCCAGGTTGGGGCACGCCACCCCGGCCGGCTTGTCGATCGCGAAGTCCGCCGACGCCGCGAATCCGGGCGCCACGCAGCACAGCCCGGCACACCGCGAGCAGTCCGCACGGAGGTGTGCCCGCTCGTCGATCAGCGGGAGTCCGGTCACCGACCCAGGCTAGGCGTTCCCGCGGGAACGCCCGGGAAAGGCGGCGGCCTTGACGATGTTCCCGCGGGAACGTCTCAGGGGACGAGGACGACCTTGCCCACGGTGCTGCGGTCGGCCAGCTTCATCAGTGCCTGCGGCGCCTGGTCCAGCGGCAGCGACTCCCCCACCAGCGGGTCGACGGCGCCGGACTGCACGAGCTTCGTGAGCTCCTCGTGCACCTGGCCGAAGATTGCCGGCTCGTACTTGCGGTACAGCCCCCAGTGCAGGCCGACCACGCTGTAGTTCTTGACCAGCAGGTGGTTGGCCTTCGCCTCGGGGATGCGCCCGCTGGTGAAGCCGACGACGACCAGGCGGCCCTCGAACGCGATGCACTTGGTGCTCTTGTCGAAGACGTCGCCGCCGACCGGGTCGTAGACGATGTCGGCCCCGTGCCCGCCGGTGACCTCCTTGACGATCGGGACGAAGTCCTCGGTCGTGTAGTCGATGACGTGGTCGGCGCCGAGCTGCGTGCAGACCTCGGTCTTGCGTGCGCCGCCGGCGGTGGCGATGACCTTGGCGCCGGCCGCCTTGGCGAGCTGGATCGCCGCCGTCCCGACACCGCCGGCGCCGGCGTGCACGAGCACCCAGTCACCGGCCGCGATGTTCGCGCGGCGGTGCAGGCCGACGTACCCGGTCTGGTAGGTCAGGTACAGCGAGGCGGCCTTCTCGTCGGACATGCCGTCGGGCACGGGCCAGGCGTTGTTCGCGTCCATCAGCGCGTACTCGGCGAAGGCGCCGGGCCCGCCGGACGGCGAGCCGATGACCCGCTGGCCGGTCTCGACGATCTCCCCGCACAGCTCCACGCCCGGCGTGTAGGGCAGCGGCGGCTTCTCCTGGTACATGCCCATCGCCATGAGGACGTCGGGGAAGTTGAGCGCGGCCGCCCGCACCTTGACCAGCACCTGGCCCTCGCCCGGCGTGGGCTGGTCGACCTCGTCGAGGCTCATGACCTTCGAGGGATCGCCGAGTTCGTGTACCCGCCATGCACGCATGGCCCCGACCCTGCCAGATGCCCGGTGACCGCCGTCACCGGGTCTCGGGATGATCAGGAGACCTGATCATCCCGGGTCCCGGCTCACGGTCGACGGTGAGCCAGGACCCGGAGCGGTGAGCCAGGACGGCGGTCAGGAGGCGGGGTGGCTCTCCCGTACCCGCCGGCGCAGCGCCTCGTCCATGGCCTGGAACCCCGCCCGCGTGCTCCCGTCCAGCGAGCGGTGCAGCGGCCGGACGAGCAGACCGCCGAAGGACTCACTGTGGACGAGGAGCGTCCCGGACGGGATGAGCACCAGGTCGAACCGGTGCCGGCCGTCGAAGAGGCCGGGGAACGCGAGGTGGCCGAACCACTCGAACACCGAGGCGGGTTGCGAGGCGGTCACCGTCGGGCGGATGGTGATGCCGCGGCCGCCCGGCGGCTGCAGGCGGATCGACAGCCTCTGCCCCACCTCCGGGACGCCCGACGCGGCGGGGATGAACGGGTTCCAGTCGGCGTAGGCGGCCAGGTCGACCAGGTGCCGCCACACCTCGGCCGGTGGCGCCTCGATGTCGATCCGGGTCTGGATGTCGTGCCGCACGAGGCACCTCCCATGATCCTGGAGGTGCCTCAGTATGGCCCGGTCGCGGGCCGGCCGGGTGGGCTCAGCGCATGGACGGCGGCCGCAGCGCCTCGGGGACGACGGCGGTCTCGCCGGTCTCGGTCTTCGCCGAGGGGACGCCCTTGAACTTGTAGGGGACGACGCCGACACCGGGCTGGATCACGTAGGCGGCACCGGGCTCGGCCGACGTCCACGCCATGACCATCGCGTCGGCGACCTCCTCGGCGGTGAGCACCGGGAAGTCCGCCGCGGCGAACTGGTCGCGGATGGGGTCGATGATCGCGGTGTCGGCGAAGCCGGGGCAGATCGCCGAGATCAGGATTCCGTCGCGCTCCAGCCGGGGCGCCATGGACCGGACGAAGGCGATCGCCCCGCCCTTGGCCACGCTGTAGCCCGGGTCGCCGGCCATCGGCGAGAGGCCGGCGAGGGACGCCGTCACCACGATCGCTCCCCCACCGGCGCGCTTGATGGCCGGGCGCGCGGCCTGCGCGCCGTAGACGACGCCGAACAGGTCGATGTCCACGACCTTCATGAACTCGTCGAGGTCCAGGGCGTCGTCGGACTTCGTCGCCGAGATGCCGGCGTTGAGGTAGGCGGCGTCCAGCCGGCCGTGCTGGGCCTCGACGGCCTCGACGACCGCGCGGTTGGCGGGGCGGCCGGTGACGTCGAGCGGCACGAAC
>DASQTE010000294.1:0-5366 GCA_035642035.1 Blastococcus sp. | reverse complement strand
GCTCGACGCGACCCACGCCTTGTCGCACCGCGACCCGCTGACCGGGCTGTTCAACCGCCGGTACCTGATCGAGCAGGCGCCGCGCATCTGGCGGCAGGCCCGCCGCGACGGCACGCGGGTGGCGGCGCTGGTCCTCGACCTCGACCACTTCAAGCGGCTCAACGACGCCCACGGCCACGCCGCCGGCGACGCCGTCCTGCAGGAGGTCGCCGGGGCGCTGTCGGCCGCCGTCCGGCCCAGCGACATCCTCGCGCGGACCGGCGGCGAGGAACTGGTGGTCCTCGGGCTGGTCAGCGACCCCGACGAGGCCGCCCACCTCGCCGAGCGGCTCCGGTCGGCCGTCGCCGCCGGCCGCACCGCCGCAGGGCACGCGGTGACCGCCTCCATCGGCGTCGCGCTGACCCGGCCGACCGACGGCGAGAGCGCCACCGACGGGTTGTGGCGGCTGGTCGACCGGGCCGACGCGGCGATGTACGAGGCCAAGCAGCAGGGCCGCGACCGGGTGGTCGCCCTCGCGGTGCCCCGCGCGCGGTCCCCGCTCGCCGTGGACGCCCCGGCGCCGACCCCGGTCGACGTCGGCTGAAGGACCCCGTCTACCTCACCGCTCGACCGACGGCCGCCGGGCAGGGGCCCGTCGCGAGCCTGCGCGCTACGGGGGGCAGGGTGGTCCTCCATCTGATTCGCTGTCGGTATGACGCTGGTGGCGCCTGATCCCACCCGCACGGTGCCGTTGCCGCTGCGCGAGCAGGCCGATGTCCGCGACCGCTGGCTCACCCAGCGCCTGCTCGACCTCCTCCCGGCCCTCATGGACCGCGCCGGCGTCGACCTGTGGCTGGTCATCGGCCGCGAGTACAACGAGGACCCGGTGCTGGCCACCCTGCTGCCCGCGACCTGGCTGTCGGCCCGCCGTCGCACGGTGCTGGTCTTCCACCGCAGCGACGACGGCGTCACGTCGGCCGCGGTCTCCCCGTACCCGGTCGGCCAGTTCCTCCCTGCCTGGTCCCCCGAGGACGCGCCCGGCCTGCCGGTCGAGGAGTCGCAGTGGGCGGCGATCCGCCGCATCGTGGAGCAGGCCGACCCCCGCCGCATCGGCATCGACGTCTCCGAGTCCTTCGCGCTGGCCGACGGGCTCTCCCACACCGATCACCGGCTGCTCGTCCAGGCCCTCGGCCCCTACGCCGACCGCCTCGTCCCGGCGGAGGACCTCGTCGTCGGCTGGCTCGAGACGCGGCTCCCCGACGAGATCCGGGCGTTGCACGCCCTCAACCGGCTCGTGCACGACGTCATCGCCGAGGCCTACTCCCCCGCCGTCCTCGTCCCCGGGACGACGACGGCGCTGGATCTGGCGTGGTGGATCCGTCAGCGCTTCCACGACCTCGGCGTCGAACCGTGGTTCCAGCCCGGGGTGACCCTGCAGCGGGCAGGGGTCCCGCTGGTCGAGGTACGCGGCGCGCTGCTGCCTGCCGTGCCCCTGTCCGCGGTCGTCGAGCCGGGCGACCTCGTCCACTGCGACGTCGGGCTGTCCAGCCTGGGTCTGCGCACCGACACCCAGCACAACGCCTACGTGCTCCGTCCCGGCGAGGAGGAGGCGCCGGCCGGGCTGCGGGAGGCGCTGCGGGTGGGCAACCGCATGCAGGACCTCACCACCGGCGCGCTCGTCGCCGGACGGACCGGCAACGAGGTGCTCGCGACGGCCCGGGCGGCCGCAGCCGCCGAGGGCATCGACGCGGACGTCTACTCTCACCCGGTCGGCTTCCACGGCCACGGGGCCGGGCCGGCGATCGGGCTCTGGGACGAGCAGGGTGAGGTGCCGGGACCCGGCGACTACCGCGTGCACGCCGACACCGTCTACGCGCTCGAGCTGGCGGTCCGCCGCACGGTGCCCGAGTGGGGCGGTCAGTGCGTGCGGATGGCGCTCGAGCAGGGCATCGCCCTGACCGACGACGGCGTCGAGTACCTCGACGGCCGGCAGACCGAGCTCGTCCTCGTCCCGGCCGGCTGACCCTCCCGGGTGGCGACGCCGAGGCGCCGCCACCCGGGAGCGCGGCCCGCGGACCTACTTCTTCTTGCGCGCGTCCGCGGTCTTCCTGTTGTTGGCCTTCTGGATGGCCTCGACGAGCTGCTTCTTCTTCATCGTCGAGCGGCCCGAGATGTCGAGCTTCTTCGCGAGCTTCAGCAGGTGGTCCTTGGGCGAGTTGGCGTCGACGCCACCCGCGGTCTTCCGGTCGGTGTTCCGGCCGCCGGCCGCCTGGGCGTCGGACGGCCCCTTCTTGCCACCGGCCTTCTTCTCCCAGTGGTCGCCGACCTTCTCGAAGCTGTGCTTGACCGCGGCCCACCCGACCTGGTTCGCCCGCTTCTCGTCGCCGTACTCGTCGGCGGCGGAGTCGTGCGCCTTCGCGAAGGTGCGCTGCGCCTTCTTGGGCGAGCGCCTCAGGGTGCTGGGCAGCTCCGACAGCTTCGCGCTGCCGCTCTTCGTGGTCTTCGGCATGACCTCTCCTTCTCGGGTCCGGTCGGCCACCTACCCGGGAGCCTCGCCAAGATCACATCGGAACCTCCCCGATCGTGGTCACGACCCCAGGAACGGGATCAGCGCGGCGGCCAGCTCGTCGGGGGCCTCCTCCGCCATGTGGTGGCCGCTGTCGATCGGGCCACCGCCCCGCAGGTCGCTCGTCCAGTCGGCCCAGATCAGGCGGGGGTCGCCGTGCAGTTCCTCGAGGTCGTCACGGCTCGACCACAGCACCAGCGTGGGGCAGGTGACCCGGCGGCCGGCCGCGCGGTCGGCCTCCTCCGCGGCGCGGTCGACGCCCAGGCCGGCGCGGTAGTCCTCGACCATGGCGTGCACGGTCGCGGGGTCGTGGATGGCCGACAGGAAGTCCGCGTGGTTCTCCACCCCCATCTGCTGGACCTTTCCCGGGGTGCGCGCGCCGTACCAGGCGTCGGGGTCCGCGCCGATGGCCCGCTCGGGCTTGTCGGGCTGGGCGAAGAAGAACCAGTGCCACCACGCGGTGGCGAACCGGGCGTCGGCCCGGGCCAGGTGCTCGACGATCGGGACGCAGTCGAGCACGGCGAGATGGGTGACGGCGTCCGGGTGGTCCAGCGCCGCCCGCAGGGCGACGTAGCTGCCCCGGTCGTGGCCGACCACGGCGAAGCGCTCGTGACCGAGCTCCCGCGCGAGAGCGACCACGTCGGCAGCCATCGCACGCTTGGAGTAGGGGGCGTGGTCCTCGGTCGTCGGCGGCTTCGACGAGCGGCCGTACCCCCGGAGGTCCGGGCAGACGACGGTGTGGCCGGCGGCGGCGAGCAGCGGCGCGACGCGGTGCCAGGTGGTGTGCGTCCGCGGGTGGCCGTGCAGCAGGACGACGGGCGGACCGCTCCCCCCGGTGCGCACCCGCAGCTCGATGCCGTTCCCGACGTCGACCCGCGACTCGTCGAATCCCGTGAAGAAGCCCACGTCCGCATCCTGTCCGACGGCGGGACCGGGTTCAGGTCCGGGGACGGTCGATCAGCCGGGACAGGACGATGACGCTGCGGGTGTGGTCGACGTTCGGCTCGTCCCGGATGCGTTCGAGTGCCCGCTCGAGCTGCTTGACGTCCGAGGCGAGCATGTGGACGAGCGCGTCCGCGTTGCCGGAGACCGTGGCCGCCCCGACCACCTCCGGCACCCGCTCGAGGCTGCGCCGGAGGTCCTCCGGCGCGACCGTGCCCTTGCAGTAGATCTCCACGTAGGCCTCGGTCTGCCAGCCCAGGACGTCGGGGTCGATGAGCGCGGTGAACCCGCGGATCGCGCCCGAGGCGACCAGCCGGTCGACCCGCCGCTTCACCGCCGGCGCGGAGAGCCCGACCTCGGACCCGATCTCGGCGAAGGTCGCCCGCGCGTTGTGCAGCAGACACCCGATCACCTGCTCGTCGATCGCGTCCACGCCGCCTCCACGCAACAAGTCGCTGTCTGCCCTGAACGGACACAACGTATCGCCCCTCGACACGCAAGAGAACGGCGTTGTGTTGCAGCGCGCGTACTGCCTAGCGTTCGCGTGTCCGGCGAGCAGCGCCGGCGCACCGATCGAGGAGCCCCTGGTGACACTTGTCCTGCCCCTTCCCCGGGCCGCCGCGCACGCCGAGCGCGTCGCGACGCCGCGGCGCTACCTCATGTGCGCCCCCACCCACTTCGAGGTCAGCTACGCGATCAACCCGTGGATGGACGTCACCCGCGGCGCCGACCGGGAGCTCGCCGTCCGGCAGTGGGAGAGCCTCCGCCGGACCTACCTGGCGCTGGGCCACGAGGTCGACCTCATCGAGCCGGAGCCGGGCCTGCCCGACATGGTCTTCGCGGCCAACGGCGGCCTGGTCGTCGAAGGCCACGCCCTCGGCGCCCGCTTCACCCACGCCGAGCGGCGCCCCGAGGGACCGGCCTACCTCCGGCGGCTGGAGACCCTCGGCCTCAAGTCGGTCACCGAGCCGCTGCACGTCAACGAGGGAGAGGGCGACTTCCTCGTCGTCGGCCAGCTCGTCCTGGCCGGCACCGGCTTCCGCACCGACCCCGGCGCCCACACGGAGGTGCAGGAGCTGTTCGGCGTCCCGGTCGTCTCGCTGCAGCTCGTGGATCCGCGCTTCTACCACCTCGACACCGCGCTGGCCGTGCTCGACGACTCCACCGTCGCCTACTACCCGGAGGCCTTCAGCGCAGGCAGCCGGGCGGTGCTGCAGCGCCTCTTCCCCGACGCCGTCCTGGCCTCCGAGGTGGACGCCGTCGCGCTGGGCCTGAACGCGGTCTCCGACGGCCGGCACGTCGTCCTGCCGTCGGCGGCGACCGGTCTGGCCGCCCAGCTGCGCGAACGCGGCTACGAGCCCGTCGGGGTCGACCTGAGCGAGCTGCTGAAGGCCGGCGGCAGCGTGAAGTGCTGCACGCTGGAGATCCGCGCCTGACCTACTCCAGGTACCGCGACCAGTGCGCCCGCTCGTCGTCGGTGAGCGGGCGGCTGGTGTCGGTGACGAAGTCGAACATGACCAGGACGGAGTCGGCGCGGATGGCCACCCGGTCGTCCTGCACCAGCTCCTGCCGCACGGTGAGCGACTTCGTGCCGATACGGGTCACCCAGCTGGTGACGCACGGCCGCTCGCCGACGCGGTAGTACAGCTGGCGGAGGTAGTCGACCTCCAGCCGCGCCAGGATCGCGCCGCCCGGGCCGCTGACCATCGCGAGCCGCGCGTCCTCGAGGAGGCTCAGGGCCCGGGCGTGGTTGACGTGCCCGAGCGAGTCGGGATCGGACCAGCGCAGCTGGACCGGGTGCTCGTGCCGCACGTCAGGGCTGGTCGGCGGTCTCGGCCGACTGGCGGTGCCCGCCCTGGGCGTCGTCGGGGTCGGCGTG
>DASQTE010000293.1:0-3949 GCA_035642035.1 Blastococcus sp. | reverse complement strand
CCCCCGTCCGGGAGAGGGGACTCGACGACGGCCCCTCCCGGGCGCCTCGGCCCCCTCCCAGTGACCGCGACGGACCTCGACCGTGACGTCGTGAGGCTTGGACCCCTCCGCGTCCGTAGGGTCCGGCCGGTGACCTGGAAGCGGGCGGTGTTCGCGCTGTTCACCGTCGCGGCCGGCACCAACGTGCCGACGCCGCTGCTGCTCGTCTACCAGGAGCGGCTCGACCTGTCGGCGGAGGTGCTCACCGCGCTCTTCGGCTGCTACGCCGCCGGCCTCGTGCCCGCCCTGCTGGTCGCCGGGCAGCTGAGCGACCGCCTGGGACGGCGCCGGGTCGCGATCCCGGGCATCGTCCTGTCCGGGCTGGCCTCGCTGGCCTTCGCCTTCGCCGGCGACTCCCTCACCCTGCTGTTCACCGCCCGGTTCCTGCAGGGGGTGGTGAGCGGCGTCGTCTTCAGCGTGGGCAGCGCGTGGGTGGGCGAGCTCTCGAAGGCCTCCGGCGAGGGAGCAGGCGGCCGGCGCGCGGCCTTCGCCATGACGGCCGGCTTCGCCCTGGGTCCGCTGACCAGCGGGCTGCTCGGGGAGTTCGGGCCCGCGCCCACGGTCCTCCCCTACCTCGTGCACGCCGTCCTGGTGGCAGTCGGCCTGGCTCTCGCGCTGGGCCTGCCCGAGACCGTGGACCTGCACGCCCGGGCCCGGGCCGGGACGGAGGGCGACCCGGCGGTCCCACTGATCCGGCCGGGCGACGGCTGGCTGGTGGCGACGGTGCTGGCACCCGTCGCGGTGTGCGTCTACGCGTTCCCGTCGTCGGTCATCAACGCCGTCCCCCTGCTGGTCGAACTGCCCTACGGCGGCGTCGCGGTGACCGGCGTCCTCGCCGGGGTCACCCTCGGGGCCGGCACGCTCGTGGCCGGCCTCCAGCGGCGCCTCGGCCGCTGGACCGCGGTCGTCGCGACGGTGCTCGGCGCGGCCGGCTACGCGGCGGCGGCGGCGTTCGCGTCGACCGGCTGGCTCCCCTGGCTCGTCCTGGCCGCGCCGCTGCTCGGCTCGGGCGGTGGGCTGTGCCTGGCCGCCGGCCTCACGCTCACCGCCCGGCTGGCCGCGCCGAGCCGCCTCGGCGCGCTGACGGCGCTCTTCCTGGCCATCGCCTACGTCGGCTTCGCCGTCCCCTTCGTCATGGCGGTGGCCGCGCGCGCCACGTCCGCGACCGTGCCGCTGGCGGCGGCCGCGGGCATCACCGGACTCCTCGCCCTCCGGCTGCTCCTGCCCGCCCGCCGCGGCCGGCTCTAGGCCGCCGACAGCAGGACGGCGCCCCCTCCCGGAGGAGGGGGCGCCGCCGGTGATGCGGGTGCCGGGATCAGCCGGCGATCGTCTCCGCGAACTCACCCTGGAACGCCTCGGCCGCGACCTCCGCGCCACCCGGCACGTCGGCCGGCACGAGGACGAAGCTCTCCAGGCTGGGCGACTTGCCGATCTCGAAGCCGCGGATCGGGACGACGAGACCGCCGGTGTCGACCTCCTCGAGGTTCTCGAAGGCCTCCACCACGCCGGCGCGGGTCAGGTCACCGTTCTCGCACGCGGCGTCCAGGACCTCCTTCATGAGGGTGCTCATGCCGGTGCCCACGACCACCCCGAGGCTCGGCGTGGAGTCGGGATAGGCGGCCTCGTACGCCTCGAGCAGCTCGGGCTGGGCGTCGAAGGACGACACCGGCGAGGCGACGTAGAGGTGGGTCTTCAGCCACTCCGCCGACGGGCCGTCGAGCAGGCCGGGAGCGAAGACCGGGTTGCTGCCCAGGATGGGCACGTCCAGCCCCTGCGCCTCCATGACCGCGGCCACCGACGCCAGCTGACCGGGGGCGACGGTGAGCGCGATGAGGTCGACGCCGGCAGCGGCGAACTGGGTGACCTGCGCGCTCATGTCCTGGTCGGTCGACTTGATCTGCGCCTCGATCAGCTCCAGGCCGCGCTCCTGCGCGACCGCCTGGCTGCCGGCGAGCCCGTTGGCGCCGTACTCACCCTCGAAGTAGATGTGGCCGACGGTGGCCCCTTCCTCCAGGAGCCCCTCCTGGAACAGGTAGTCGTACCCGTTGGCGATCTCGACGTCGTACGTCGCGCCGACGACGCCCGTCCCCGGGATCTCGGTCAGGGTCTTCGACCAGGCGGAGGGGAAGTTGACGATCTGGTCCGCCTCGTACTCCGGCGCGAGCGCGGTGTTGATCGGCGAACCGATCGTCTGCTGCATCGCGAGGACGCTGTCCTTCATCCCGCTGTAGAGCTGGACACCCTGCTGGGGGACGTAGCCCGTGTCCTGGACGTCGAGCTCGACGTCGTAGGTGTCGCAGACCTGGTTCTCCTGCCAGAACAGCTCGTTCGCCTGGGTGATGTCCTTGCCGAGCGCGGCGAAGACGCCGGTGAGGTCGGTGAGGACGCCGAGCGTGATCGTCGTCCCCTCGATACCGATGTCGGTCTGGACGTCGGCGGCCTCGCCGCCCCCGCCCCCGCCGCTGGACTCCGGGGCCTTGGTGCTGCAGCCGGAGGCTGCGGCGACCACGACGGCTGTCAGCGCGACCGCGCCGCGCGAACGCTTACCGAGATTCATGAGGTACTCCCTTGTGCTGGTGGCTCGGACGGATCGGAGGGGGTGGAGCTGCTGGAAGCGGCGGAGGTGCGGCCGGCGGGCCGCCCTCCCCCGGGGTCTCGGCCCTTGCGGCGGAGGCGTCCGGCGAAACCGGCCAGACCGGCCGGCTCGAACATGACGACGAGGATGATCGCGAGCCCGAAGAAGTAGCGGGCGGCCTCGCCGGGAGCGAGGCCTCCCTCGCCGGCACCGCCGACGAACGGGACGACGTCGGCGTAGCGCTGGAAGATGAGCGGCAGAGCGCTGACGAACACCGCGCCGAGCACCGATCCGCCGACCGACCCGAGTCCGCCGAGCACGATCATGGCGAGGAACAGGACCGACAGCTCGAGCCCGAAGGACTCCGGCGCGATGCTGCCGATGGACAACGCGTACATCACCCCGGCGAGCCCCGCGTACATCGAGCTGACGAGGAAGGCACGTCCCTTGTAGCGCTGGACGTTGACCCCCATGACCGAGGCGGCCACCTCGCTGTCCCGCAGCGTCTGCATCGCCCGGCCGGGACGGCTGCGCAGCAGGTTCCGCGCGAAGAGGTAGGACGCGAGGGCGAGGGCCAGGCCGAGGTACCAGAGCCGCTCGGCCTCCCGGAACGGCACACCCAGGACGAACAGGTCGGGGTCGGTGTTGCCGAAGGTGAAGCCGAACAGCGAGAACTCCGGTGCCGACCGTCCGTTGAACCCGCCGGTCACCGACGTCCAGCTGTTGAGCACGTGCTGGCCGATGAAGACCAGCGCCAGCGAGGCGACACCGAGGTAGATGCCTCGCAGTCGTGCCGCGATCGGGCTGAACAGCAGCCCCGCCAGGCCGGCCGCCAGCACGCCGGCGATCATGCCGATGAGCGGCGGCCACCCGAGCGCGCTGAGGTCGGCCAGGCCGATGCCGCCCGACTCGCCGGACACGAACACGTAGGTGACGGCGCCGACGGCGAGGAAGAACGCGTGCGCCAGCGACAGCTGGCCCGTGTTCCCGACGAGCAGGTTCAGCCCGATCGCACCGACCACCGAGGCCATCACGGCGAAGCCGGTGCGCAGCCAGAACTCCTCGACGTAGAGCGGCAGCGCCAGCATCACCACCAGGGCGACGGCCAGCAGCACGGGCTTCAGCAGCGACCGGCCCCTGGCCCCGGCCGAGGGCGGTCCGGCTGCGCTGCGACCGGACCCGCGTGCGGCGGTCGTGGTCGCCTCAGACACGGGTCAGCTCCTTCGTGCCGAAGAGCCCGGACGGCCGGACCAGGAGGACGGCGATCATCACGATGTAGGGGACGACGTCGCCGAACCCGCGACCGAGGAAGAGCAGCTGGTCCTGGTAACCGGA
>DASQTE010000292.1:0-6293 GCA_035642035.1 Blastococcus sp. | reverse complement strand
AGGCGGGTCAGGCGTTGCTCACCGGCCGGCTCACCTCGCCGATGACCTACAGCGGCATGGGGACCACGGTCGCCAAGCCCGACCTCCGGCTCGTCCACCCGCCGCGTCCCGAGCGCACCGAGAAGCCGGCCGAGAAGCCGGCCGAGAAGCCCGCGAAGGCACCCCGGAAGCAGACGGGGGAGTCGGCGGCCGAGCGCCGTGCCCGCGAGCAGGAGGAGCGCCGCCGGGCCGCCGAGGAGAAGCGGCAGCGCGAGCTGGCGCGCGCCCGGGAGGCGGCGGAGGCCGCCGTCGCCGCCGCCGAGGAGGCAGCGGCCGCGGCGGACGAGCAGCGGCGCGAGGTGGAGGGGCTCGAGGGTCGCCGCACCGAGGTCCAGGGTCGGGTGGAGGAGCTGGCCGAGCAGCTGGCGGACGCCGAGCGGGCGGCCGCGGACGCCGCCGCCACCCTCAAGCGCGCGCAGCGCCGGCTCACGGCGGCCCAGCACGAGGCCGACGAGGCGGCCGAGGCGCGGGACCGCGCGGTGGCGCACGTGGACGCGCTGGCCGAGGGGGACTGACACCCCTCTTGCCGCGGCCCCGGGGCGGGTCGACACTCGCGACCACCCCGACGCCGTGGAGGCCACCGTGAGCCCGACCGAGGAACCCCGCACCGAGGGCACGTCCGCCGACTCCTCGCGCAGCGGCGCCGACGTCGCCGAGGCCATCGAGGTCGCCGAGCGGGGCAGCGCCGTCCAGGAGGTGCACGACCGCGGGACGGAGAACACCACCGGCGAGGCGCCCGTCGAGCAGCGGTACGACGATCCGGAGATGACCGAGGGCCAGGTCGTCCTGGGCGAGGGCGAACCCGGTGGGCACCGGTCGATCGGCCTCGACCCGGAGGCGGGCAGCTCCGGGGCGGCCCAGTCGCAACCCGGCGCCCGGGTCTCCGACCGGGTCGCGGCGGGCGAGGAGCCACCTCCGGACCCGTCGGCGAGCTGACCGCTCAGGCGTCGGCCCCGTCCCGGGGCCCGCCCCGAGCTTGCGAGGGGTGGGGAGGACGGGGTCCTTCAACGGTGTTGCGGTGCCGCTCGCCCGTCGTCAGCTCGTACTCGTAGCGGATGAACACGCCGTCGCCTCCGGCGTCGACCAGGTCGAGGACGACCTGCGAGACCAGGCGGGCCGCCGTCGGGAAACACCGCTCGTGGAATGCCGCCTTGTCGATGTGGTCGTCCTGCGGACTGGTGAACCGGAAGTGCTCGGCCAGCAACGCACGTTCGGCCGCGAGGTCCTGGGCCAGGTAGGCCTCGAACGCGGCGCGCACCCCTCGGCCCCGCTGTAGGGGCCCGCCGCGAGCCTGCGAGCGGTGGGGGCAGCGGGGTCCTTTCAGCTCCACAGCTCCACGCGCACCGTCGGCCGCGCCCGGTCGCGCCGGACGGGGCCGGAGAGCAGGGCACTCGTCGCATCCGGGGTGGTGAGGAAGCGCTGCAGGGCGCGGGCGGCGCTGGTCGCCGTCCCCTCACCGGGCACGCCCGCCCACCACAGCCCGGTCACCGGCGTCCCCTCGACCGGGAGCCGGACGACGCGGCCCCGCCGGACGTCGTCCCGGACGGCGTGGGCTAGGGCGAGCATCAGGCCCTCCCCGCCCCGGACGGCGGCCAGCGCCTCGGCCTCGCTGCCCAGCCGCTCGACGTCCGGGGCCCCGGGCAGCAGGTCCGCCCAGCGGGCCTCCTCGCTGCCGGCCTCGATCCCCGCCGGTCCGGCCAGCCAGCGCACGCCCCGCAGGTCCGCGGACCGCACGTGGGCCAGGCCCGTCAGCGGGTGGTCCGGCGCCGCGACCACGACGCGCTCGTAGCGGAGGAACGGGACGGCGTCGAGGGCCTGGCCGGCCGCCGGCACCGGCCGCACGCCCAGCACGATGTCCGCGACGTCGTCGGCGAGCGATCCGGCTGCGCACTCCGTGTCCCCGAGCGTCAGGTCGACGGCGACCCGGGGCACCCGCCGGGTGAAGGCCGCGAGCACCGCCCCGGCCACGTGCTCGCCGCAGGCGGCCGTGGCCAGGACGCGGAGCCGTCCGGCCGATGTCGCGTGTGCGACCTCCCGCCGGGTGCGGTCGGCCAGGCGCACCATCTCGCGGGCCCGGCCGGCCAGCGCGCGCCCGCCGGGGGTGAGCGTGATGCCGCTGCCCGTGCGGCGGAAGAGGGGGTCGCCGAGGTCGCTGCGGAGGGCCGCGACGGCGGCCGACACCGCCGGCTCGCTCACGCCCAGCGACTCCGCGGCAGCGCGCAGCGACCCCAGCTCGGCGACGAGCGCGAACGTGCGGAGCTGGGTGAACGTCATCGACCCACCGCCCTCATAAGGGATCGCTTATCGGCATGTTGACAGTGACCTGGGTCACGGACAAGCTCCCCGCCACCGGGGCCCAGCATCGGGCCCCTGACAGGGGGTGGACCCCGTGCAGGTACCGGCTCCGTTCGAGTACGTGCGGGCGACCAGCGTGGAGAACGTGCTGGAACTGCTCGACCGCCACGGCCCCGAGGCCCGCGTCATCGCGGGCGGGCACAGCCTGCTGCCGATGATGAAGCTCCGGCTGGCACGGCCCGAGTGGCTCATCGACATCAACGACGTCGCCGAGCTCGACCACGTCACCGAGGACGCCGGCGCCCTGCACATCGGCGCACTGACCCGGCACGCGACCCTGCTCTCCTCCGAGCTGGTCGGCCGGCTGTTCCCGATCGTGCACGACGCCGAGCGGGTCATCGCCGACCCGGTGGTCCGCAACCGCGGCACGATCGGCGGCTCGCTCGGCCAGGCCGACCCGGCCGAGGACCTCACCACGGTGTGCGACGTGCTGCACGCCCAGATCGTCATCGCCGACCGCACCGGCGAGCGGACCGTGGACATGAGCGAGTTCCACCGCGGTCCGTACGAGACCGCCTGCGAGCAGCACCAGCTGATCACCGAGATCCGGCTCCCCATCCGGCCCGGCCAGGGCAGCGCCTACGAGAAGGTCGAGCGCCGGGTCGGCGACTGGGCCGTGGCCGCGGCCGGCGCCTCGGTGGTCCTCGCCGACGACGGCACCATCGCCGAGGCCGCCATCGGACTCACCGCCGTCGGCCTGGAGGGGCTGGCCGTCGAGGCCGCGGAGGTGCTCGTCGGGCAACGGCCGGACGAGGAGGTCTTCGCCGACGCCGGCCGGTGCGCCGCGGCGGCCAGCTCACCGGTCGAGGACCAACGGGGGCCGGTCGACTACAAGCGGCACCTCGCCCACGAACTCACCCTCCGGGTGCTGCGCAGCGCCACATCCCGCGCCATCGCCCGCGCGGGCGCCCTTGCCGACGTCTGAAAGAGGCTGACCATGCAGGTCACGATGACCGTCAACGGGACCGAGGTCTCCCGCGACGTCGAGCCACGGCTGCTCCTCGTGCACTTCCTGCGCGAGACCCTCGGGCTGACGGGCACGCACTGGGGCTGCGACACCAGCAACTGCGGCACCTGCGTCGTGCTGGTCGACGGCGAGCCGGTGAAGTCCTGCACCCAGCTCGCCGCCATGACCGCCGGGCACGACGTCCGGACCGTGGAGGGCCTGGCCGACGGCGCCACGCTCGACCCGGTGCAGCAGGGCTTCATGGAGGAGCACGGCCTCCAGTGCGGCTTCTGCACCCCCGGGATGATGCTCACCGCCCGCGCGCTGCTCGACCGCAATCCGCACCCGGACGAGACCGAGATCCGGGAGGCCATCTCCGGCCAGATCTGCCGGTGCACCGGCTACGCCACGATCGTCCGCTCCGTGCAGTGGGCCGCCGCCCACCCGGCCGCGGAGACCACGGACCAGGAGGTTCGGGCATGACGACCGTCCAGGAACGCTCGCCGATGCCCCAGGAGCGCGAGCCCAACCCGGCGATGGACGCGGCCGACCGCCCGATCGGGTACGGGCGGGTGCAGCGCAAGGAGGACCCGCGCTTCGTCCGCGGCAAGGGCCGCTACCTCGACGACGTCGTGCTGCCCGGCATGCTGCACGGCGCGATCCTGCGCTCCCCGATGGCGCACGCCCGGCTGGTCTCCATCGACACCACCGAGGCGCTGGCCCACCCGAAGGTGCGGGCGGTCATCACCGGCAAGGACCTCGAGGGGCTCAACCTCGCCTGGGCGCCGACCCTGTCCGCCGACGTGCAGGCCGTCCTGGCCACCGACAAGGTGCGGTTCCAGGGTCAGGAGGTCGCGTTCGTCGTCGCCGACGACCACTACTCCGCCCGCGACGCGCTCGAGCTCATCGACGTCGAGTACGAGGACCTGCCGCCGGTCGTCGACGCCCGGCGTGCCCTCGACCCCGGCGCGCCGGTGATCCGCGACGACAAGCAGGGGCAGACCGACAACCACATCTTCGACTGGGAGGCCGGCGACGCGGCGGCCACGGACGCGGTGTTCGCCCGGGCCGACGTCGTCGTCAGCCAGGAGATGGTCTACCCGCGGGTGCACCCGGCCCCGATGGAGACCTGCGGCGCGATCGCCGACTACGACCCGATCGACGGCAAGCTGACGCTCTACGAGACGACGCAGGCACCGCACGCCCACCGCACGCTCTACGCGATGGTCGCCGGCATCCCCGAGCACAAGATCCGGATCATCGCGGGCGACATCGGCGGCGGCTTCGGCAACAAGGTCGGGATCTACCCGGGCTACGTCTGTGCCGTCGTCGGCTCGATCGTCACGGGCAAGCCGGTCAAGTGGGTCGAGGACCGCTCCGAGAACCTCATGAGCACCTCGTTCGCGCGCGACTACATCATGAAGGGCGAGGTCGCGGCTACGCGCGAGGGCAAGATCCTCGCCGTCCGCACGCACGTGCTCGCCGACCACGGCGCGTTCAACGCCACGGCGCAGCCGACCAAGTACCCGGCCGGCTTCTTCTCCATCTTCACCGGCAGCTACGACCTCGAGGCCGCGCACTGCTCGGTCACCGGCGTCTACACGAACAAGGCGCCCGGCGGCGTGGCCTACGCCTGCTCGTTCCGGGTCACCGAGGCCGTCTACCTGGTCGAGCGGATGGTCGACGTCCTGGCGCACGAGCTGGAGATGGACCCGGCCGAACTCCGGCTGAAGAACTTCATCAGGCCCGAGCAGTTCCCCTACGCGAACAAGACCGGCTGGGAGTACGACTCCGGCGACTACGAGCCGGCCATGCGCATGGCGATGGAGCAGATCGGCTACGCGGACCTGCGCCGCGAGCAGGCCGAGAAGCGCTCCCGCGGCGAGCTGATGGGCATCGGCGTCTCCTTCTTCACCGAGACCGTGGGCGCGGGCCCCCGGAAGCACATGGACATCGTCGGCCTGGGCATGGCCGACGGCGCCGAGGTGCGCGTGCACCCGACCGGCAAGGCCGTCGTCCGGCTGTCGGTGCAGACCCAGGGCCAGGGCCACGAGACGACGTTCGCGCAGATCGTCGCCGAGGAGCTCGGGATCCCGCCCGAGGACATCGAGGTCGTGCACGGCGACACCGACCAGACGCCGTTCGGCCTGGGCACCTACGGCAGCCGCTCCACCCCGGTCAGCGGCGGCGCCGTCGCCCTGGCCGCCCGCAAGGTGCAGGACAAGGCCAAGCTCATCGCCGCGGCGATGCTCGAGACCCGGCCCGAGGACCTCGAGTGGGAGAAGGGCCGCTTCTTCGTCAAAGGCGACCCCTCGATGGGGAAGAGCATCCAGGAGATCGCGCTGGGCGCCCACGGCACGGTCGCGCTGCCCGAGGGCGTCGACGGCAACCTCGACGCCGAGGTCACCTACGACCCGCCCAACCTCACCTTCCCGTTCGGCGCCTACGTCTGCGTCGTCGACGTCGACGCCGGGACCGGCAAGGTGAAGGTCCGCCGGTTCGTGGCGGTCGACGACTGCGGGACCCGGATCAACCCGATGATCGTCGAGGGGCAGATCCACGGCGGCCTCGCCGACGGCGTCGGCATGGCGCTCATGGAGTTCATCGGCTTCGACGAGCAGGGCAACTGCCTCGGCGGCTCGTTCATGGACTACCTGATCCCGACGGCGATGGAGGTCCCGGACTGGGAGACCGGCTACACCGTCACCCCGTCCCCGCACCACCCGATCGGGGCGAAAGGGATCGGCGAGTCGGCGACGGTCGGGTCGCCACCGGCGGTGGTCAACGCCGTGGTCGACGCGCTCGCTCCCTTCGGCATCACGCACATGGACATGCCGTGCACCCCGGCCCGGGTGTGGGAGGCCATGTTGGGCCGGCCCACGCCACCGATCTGAGAAAGGACCCCGCTGCCCCCCACCACTCGCACGCTCGCGGCGGAGCCCTGCAGCGGGGC
>DASQTE010000291.1:0-6204 GCA_035642035.1 Blastococcus sp. | reverse complement strand
TCCTCCCGGGGCAGGCCGCAGCCGCCGAGCACGACGGCGGCGAGCAGCCCGGCCGCCGTGCGGCCGAGGTCAGTCACCGAAGTCCACCGCGTTGCCGAGCAGGTCGACCCGGCCGAGGGTCACGCCGCCCGCGGTGACCGCCTCCACCGTGTCGGTGCCCAGCGGCATCGGGACGACGAGGACGCCGTCCCGGGTCGAGTGCTCGGACAGGAACACCCGGTCGCCGTCGTAGGTGCGGACCAGTGCCACCTCCGGCGGTGCCACGACCACCAGGTCGGTGCTCATCGGGGCGCCGGTGGTGCCGTCGACCACCTCGCAGGCGAGCGCATGGACCCGGCGCTCGGCCGGCGGCCCCGCCGGGAGGACCGACTGACCGCAGAACCCGCCCGTGTAGGAGCCGTCGGGCTGCTGCGGCATGAGCCACTGCGACGTCACGACGACGGCGCCGCTGGGCAGCGTGATCGTGACGACCGCGGCCTGCCCGTCCCCGCCGTTCGGGAGGGCGCCGACCCAGGGGGCGCGCACGGTCACCTGCGCGGTGGAGAGGCCCAGCTCGCCGAGCACGTTCGCCGCCGCGAACCGGGCCGCCTGGTCGCCGAGCCCGCCGGGCCGGCCGCGCGGGTACTCGATGGGCAGCGGCTGGTCGACGAGCTCCTCGTAGAAGATCGACCAGGGCATGTCGCGCGCCTCGAGCCGCCCGCCGCGCAGCACACGGTAGGACGTCGACCCGTCGTAGGGCCGCGGGAACGGCGACACGCGGGTCACGGCGATGCCGTCGTCGGTCTCGACGGGTCGCCACTCGCGGGACGTCTGCCCCTCCGCGTCGATCATCGGCCGCTGCGACACCTCGACCGCGTCACCGGGGGCGGCGACCACGACCAGCACGCCGTTGCGCGGGTCGGTGAGGGCCGCCGGCCAGTCGGTGGAGATGGTGCTGGGCTCGTTCGCCAGGGTCATCTGGTCGGCCGTCGCCCCCGGCGGGCCGGTGAACCAGGCGGCTGCCAGGGTGTCGGTCGGGACCACCTCCGGTGGCACGCCCGCCGCCTCGGCGGCCCCGCGGGGCGTGCCGCCCACGACCAGCGCCCACCGCCCGCCCGGGACGTCGCCGGCGAAGACGACCCTCCGGGCCTCGACCGGCGGGTCGGGCAGGTAGTACAGGATCGTCCCGTCCGCCGCGCGCACCGGGGGCTCGGCCGCCCACGGCAGCGCCGTGACGCCGTCGAGGAAATCGTCGTCGCCGGCGAGGGACCCCCGGGTCGGTCCGGTGAAGTAGTCGGCCGGCGCTCCGCCGGGCACCCGGCCGGCGGCCTCGGGGAGGTCGGACGCCGCCCCCGAGGCGGGCGCCGTCGCGGGCGCGTCCCCGTCGATCAGCTGCGGCACCGCGACCCCGAGCAGGACCACGCAGCCGAGGGCGACGAGCACGCCGCGGGAGGTTCGTCGCCGGTCGGCCGCTTCCCGTGCGACCCGTCCGGCCAGCCCGCGGCCGTCGGACGACGGGGGCCCGACCCGGTCGGCCAGTCCGAAGAGGCGGTCGCGCAGCTCGTCCTCGGGGCTCATCGTGGCCGCCCGTGCGAGTCGGTGACGGCGCCGTCGCCCAGGACGTTCCGCAGCCGGGCAACTCCCCGCGCGGCCTGCGTGTTCACCGTGCTCTCGGAGCAGCCCATGAGCCGGGCGGTCTGCAGCTCGGAGAGGTCCTCGTAGTACCGGAGCACGATCGTGGCGCGCATCCGCGGCGGCAGCGCGAGCAGCGCCCGGCGGAGCTCCTCGCCGGCGTCGAGGCGGTCGGCCGGCTCCGGGGCCGCGGTCTCGGGCAGCCGGCCGGTGGGCTGCTCGCGGTGCCAGGCGCGCCGCCGCCAGCTGGTGTGCGTGGTGACCAGGGCGCGGCGCACGTACGCGGACGGCTCGCCGCGCCGGACGACGCGGTCCCAGTGCCGGTACGTCTTCATCAGGGCCGTCTGCACGAGGTCCTCCGCATGGCCGCGGTCGCCGGCGAGGAGGAAGGCCAGCCGCAGCAGCGGCTGCTGCTGGCGCGTGACGAATTCGGGGAAGGACAGCGTGCCCCCACCGGGGCCCCCATCCTCGCCGCTCGCCACGTCCGTCCCCTCGCCGCCCGTCGCCACCTACACGCAGCAGCGTGACGGCTGCACCGACAGGGGGCCGTCACGATCCGGTAACGACGGCGCCCGTGGGGGCTCAGGCCTTGGCGACCGCCTCGGCGAGGACGGGCAGCGTGAGCTCGATCTGCCACTCCCGGGCCCCGCCGTCGCGGAGAGCGCCGGCGACCGCCGCGGCGTCCCGGCCGTCGGGCGGGCTCCACATGATGCGTCGCACCAGGTCGGGGGAGAGCAGGTTCTCCACCGGAACCGAGTGCTTCTCGGAGATCTCGCCCAGCCCGGCGCGGGCGGCCTGCAGCCGGGTGGCGGCGGCGGGATCGCGGTCGGCCCAGCGGTTGACCGGGGGCGGCCCGTCACCGGACTTGCTGTGCGGCGGGAGGTCGGCCTCCGGCAGGGCGCGGCCGCGCGCGATCGCCCCGAACCAGGTGGCGACGAGCCTGCGGTTGGCCCGCCCGCGGAAGACCGGCAGCTCGAGCAGCGCGCCCTCGTTGACCGGGTCGGCCTGCACGGCCGACACCATGGCCGAGTCGGGCAGCACCCGTCCGGGCGCGACGTCGCGGCGGCGGGCCATGTCGTCACGCGCCTCCCACAGCGACCGCAGGATGCCCAGCTGGCGCCGGTTGCGCAGCCCGTGCACGCCCGAGGTGCGCCGCCACGGGTCGGTCTTCGGTGCCGGCGGACCGGCGGCGAGGATGGCCTCGAACTCCTGGCGGGCCCAGTCGGTCTTGCCCTGCTCCTCCAGGATCCCGGCAAGGGCGTCGCGCAGCTCGACGAGCACCTCGACGTCGAGGGCGGCGTAGACCAGCCACTCCTCGGGCAGCGGCCGGGTGCTCCAGTCGGCGGCGGAGTGGCCCTTCTGCAGCGAGTAGCCCAGGAGCGACTCCACGACGGCGCCCAGGCCGACGCGCGGCAGGCCGGCCAGCCGCGCGGCGAGCTCGGTGTCGAAGATCCGGCGGGGGACGAGCCCGATCTCGGCCAGGCACGGCAGGTCCTGGTTGGCGGCGTGCAGCACCCACTCGGCATCGGCGACGGCGTCCTGGATCACCGACAGGTCGGGCAGGGGGACGGGATCGATCAACCCGGTGCCCGAGCCGTTGCGGCGCATCTGGACGAGGTAGGCCTTCTGGCCGTAGCGGTAGCCGGAGGCCCGCTCGGCGTCGACGGCGACCGGTCCCGAGCCCGCGCGCAGGGCCTCGGCGTACTCGACCAGCTGGGTCGACGTCTCGATGACCGGCGGCAGGCCGTCGCGCGGGGCGAGGAGCGGCTCGGCGGGCGGGGACGCCTCCGGATCGGCGTCCTCCGCCGGGGAGGGAGTGGGCTCGGTGCTCAGTTGCCGTCCACCTTCTTGCCGGTCCTCGTCGTCGGGCCGCCGGGCCCGGGCAGCACCGCGGATCGGGCGGGGCGAGGAAGTGGGGCGCCGGCGCAGCGGGCTGACGCCCGGCTGGCGGTACCGATGTTAGAGAGTCTCGCCGCCGGAGCGGTCGGAGGGACCCAGGAGCCGCACTCCGGGCGGGGGCAGGCCCGCCGCGTTGCCGAGGACGTCGAGCCACGCCTGGAGGTGGCGGTCCAGCCCGGTGTCCTCCGCCGTCCACGACGCCCGCATCTCGACGTCGACGCTGTGCTCGGGGCCCGCGAGGTCCCCGAACCGCGTGGAGGCGGTGCGCGTGACGGTCCCGCCGACGGCGTGGTGCTCCGCGCCCGCCTCGGTCAGCGCGTCGGTGAGCCAGCTCCAGGCGACCTCGGAGAACATGGTGTCGTCCACCAGTTCCTCGTCCGTGGCGGCCGACAGGTAGCCGACGCAGCGCGTGGTGCCCTTCCACGCCTCGTGCCCGGCGGGGTCGTAGAGCACGATGAACCGGGCGCTGGCGATCTCGAAGTCCTCGCCGCCGTCGGGGTCGACCTCGGCGACCCGCGCGGCGACCGCGTGGGCGAACGGGGCCAGCCGCTGCGGGGCCGGGATCTGCTCCAGCACGATCTCGGGGCGGGCACGGACGGTCGCGAGCGCGTCCAGGGCGGCACGGAACTCGGCGGGGGGCTCGTCCCCGCTCGCGTCCCTGCCTCGGTTCCCGGCATTCGCCAGGCTGGTCGGCTCCACGACTCGCAGGGTAGGCCGCCGGATAGCACACCGCTCCCGACGCGCCGCAACCGTCCGGCCGGGCGACCCGTGGTGGGTGCTCCCGGACGGCGGTCCGGCGACCTCTCGCCGTCTGGGAGGATCGGCAGTCGTGAGTGCCGCCAGCGACCCGACCCGCCCGTCCGACTCCGACTCCGTGACCTCGGACTTCGTCCGGGCCGCCCGCGGGCTGCCGGTGAGCCGGACGCCGGTCTGGTTCATGCGCCAGGCCGGGCGGTCGCTGCCGGAGTACCGGTCGCTGCGGGCCGGCACCGCGATGCTGGCCGCCTGCCAGGACCCCGACCTGGTCACCGAGATCACCCTGCAGCCGGTCCGGCGGCACGGGGTCGACGCGGCCATCCTGTTCTCCGACATCGTGCTGCCGCTGGTGGTGGCCGGCGTCGACGTCGACATCAAGCCCGGGGTCGGGCCCGTCGTCGCCCAGCCGGTGCGCTCCGTGGCCGACGTCGACGCGCTGCCGCCGCTCGAGCCGGAGCGGCTCTCCTTCCTGCAGACGGCGGTCCGGCAGCTGGTCGCCGAGCTCGGCCCCACGCCGCTGATCGGCTTCGCCGGGGCGCCGTTCACCCTGGCCACCTATCTCATCGAGGGCGGTCCGTCGAAGGAGCACGCCCGCACCAAGGCGTTCATGTACGCCGAGCCCGAGGCGTGGGGGCGGCTGCTGGACCGGCTCGCCGTGTCCGCGGCGACCTTCCTGAACATCCAGGTGGACGCCGGCGCCTCGGCCGTGCAGCTGTTCGACTCCTGGGCCGGCGTGCTGTCGGCGGCCGACTACGCCGAGCGGGTGCTGCCGCACTCGCGGGCGGTCTTCGACGGGCTCGGTGACCGGGACGTGCCGCGGATCCACTTCGGCGTGGGCACCGGTGAGCTCCTGCCGCTGATCGGGGACGCCGGGGCCGACGTCGTCGGTGTCGACTGGCGGGTCCCGCTCGACGAGGCTGCCCGCCGGGTCGGGCCGGGGCGCTCCCTGCAGGGCAACCTCGACCCCGCCGTCCTCCTCGCGGACCGGGCGACGGTCGACCGCGAGGTGCGCCGCGTGGTCGAGCAGGGCCGCGCCGCCCGGGGGCACGTCTTCAACCTCGGCCACGGCGTGCTGCCCGACACCGACCCGGACGTGCTCACCCACGTCGTCGAGCTGGTGCACGAGCTCTCGGCCCGATGACCCCGCGCCGGCTGGTCGTCGTCGGCGCCGGGATCACCGGCCTCGCCGCCGCCTTCGAGTGGCGGCGCCGCCGTCCCGACGACGAGATCGTCGTCCTCGAGGCCGGGGACCGGATCGGCGGCAAGCTGCACCGCGTCGAGCTGGCCGGGCACTGGTACGACACCGGCCCGGAGGCGATGCTCGCCCGGGTGCCCGACGCGGTCGCGCTGGTCGAGGCGCTCGGCCTGGGCGACCGGCTGGTCGCCCCGGCGACCACCCAGGCCTCGGTGGTCCTGCCCGACGGCCGGCACCCGCTGCCCGCCGGCACCGTGCTCGGTGTCCCCGCCTCGGCCGACGGCCTCGACGGGTTCCTCTCCCCGGAGGGGGTGGCCCGGGTCCGCGCGGAGTCGGCGCTGCCCCCGCTGGCGCTCGACGGCGACGTCGCGGTCGGCGCGCTGCTGCGCGCGCGGCTCGGGGACGAGGTCGTCGACCGCCTGGTGGAGCCGCTGCTCGGTGGGGTGTACGCCGGCCGCGCCGACGAGCTGTCCCTGACGGCGACCATGCCGGCGCTCGCGGCGCACCTGCCGGCGGCCGGCTCCGTCGTCGCCGCCGCGGCGGCGTCCCGGGACGCCGGCCAGCGCAGCCGGGGCGACGCCGACGGACCGGTGTTCGCGACGGTCGCCGACGGGATCGGCGTACTGCCCGAACTCCTGGTCGCGGCCTCCCGGGCGGAGGTCCGGCTCCGGACGCCGGCGCACGGGCTCCGGCGCACCGCGACGGGCTTCGAGCTCTCGGTCGGCCCGGCCGCGGCACCGGAG
>DASQTE010000290.1:0-2567 GCA_035642035.1 Blastococcus sp. | reverse complement strand
CGTCGACGCGCTGCTCGACCCGGGCAGCCGCTTCCTCGAGCTCTCCCCGCTGGCTGCTGAGGGCATGTACGACGGCGCGGCCCCCGGTGCGGGGATCATCACCGGCGTCGGACGGGTGTCGGGCCGCGAGTGCGTCGTCGTCGGCCAGGTGGTCGGTCACCCCCGACACCCGGGAGTGCAGGTCACCGCCGCCGAGCTCCTCGGCGGTGACGACCTCGCCGGTCGCCGCCTTCACCAGCGGCGGGCCGCCCAGGAAGATCGTGCCCTGCTCGCGGACGATGACGGCCTCGTCGCTCATCGCCGGCACGTACGCACCGCCCGCGGTGCACGAGCCGAGGACGGCGGCGATCTGCGCGATCCCGGCCTTGGAGAGGTTGGCCTGGTTGTAGAAGATCCGGCCGAAGTGCTCGCGGTCGGGGAACACCTCGTCCTGCATCGGCAGGAAGGCCCCGCCGGAGTCGACCAGGTAGATGCAGGGCAGCCGGTTGTGCAGCGCCACCTCCTGCGCCCGCAGGTGCTTCTTCACCGTCATCGGGTAGTACGTGCCGCCCTTGACAGTGGCGTCGTTGGCCACCACCACGCACTCCCGCCCGGCGACCCGGCCGATGCCGGTGATGATCCCCGCGGCCGGCGCCTCGCCGTCGTAGAGACCGTGCGCAGCCAGCGGCGACAGCTCCAGGAACGGGCTGCCCGGGTCGAGCAGGGTGTCCACCCGCTCGCGGGGCAGCAGCTTGCCCCGGTCGACGTGCCGCTGCCGGGCCCGCTCACCCCCACCGAGGGCGACCCGGCCCAGCTGGGCAGCGAGGTCGGCGGCCAGTTCGGCGTGCGCGGCGGCGTTGCGGCCGGCGCCGGCCGGGTCGGCCGCTGCGGCTGGGCTGAGCACGGGCGCGTCCACGGGCTGAGGTTAACCGTCGTTCACTCCTACGGTCCACCTCACACCCCGGAGTGGTTAACGGCCGTTCACCCGACGGCTAGCATCGACCGGGTGACGGCGACGCGTACTGCCCGTGATGCGGCGCTGCACGCCGACGTCGACCGGCCCTCGCGGCGCGAGCAGATCCTCCAGGCGGCGGCGCAGCTGTTCGCCGAGCGCGGCTCGCGGGCGGTCGGGGTGGACGACGTGGGCGCGGCCGTGGGGGTCACCGGGCCGGCCATCTACCGGCACTTCGCGAGCAAGGACGCGATGCTGGCGGAGATGCTGCTGCGCATCAGCGCGCGGCTGCTCGAGGGCGGCAGCGACGTCGTGGCGCAGGCCGGTGACGACGTACCCGGGCAGCTGCGCGCGCTGATCGCCTTCCAGGTGGACTTCGCCCTCGACAACCCCGCCCTCATCACGGTGCAGGACCGCGACCTGGGCTCGCTCGCCGAGACCGACGCCGCGCAGGTCCGCCGGCTGCAGCGTCGCTACGTCGAGGTGTGGGTGACCGTGCTGGCGCGGCTGCACCCCGCGGCCGACGCCGCCGCCTGCCGCGCGCGGGCCCACGCCGTCTTCGGGCTGATCAACTCCACCCCGCACAGCGCCGGGCGCTTGAGCCGGCCGGCGATGGCCGCGCTGCTCGGCGACATGGCCTGGGCGGCCGCGACCGCCTGTTGAAGGACCCCCTGAAGGACCCCGTCCTCCCCACCACTCGCAAGCTCGTGGCGGTGCCCTGAACGGGGCCATGGAACCGCTCGCACGCTCGCAGCGTGCCTCCGGACGGGGCCTAGGCGAAGGGCGGGACCGGCAGCGTGAGGCCGGCGTCGGCGGCCGCGTCGACCAGCGTGGCAGCGCCCTCGGTGTTCTCGTCGACCCAGGCGCTCTCCACGATCGTGACCGCCGTGCCCGACACGGCGCTGGCGTACTCGGCACCGGAGAGCGCATCAGGGCTGCCGGTGTACCGCACACCCTCGCGCAGCAGGTCGCTGACGTTGCCGCTGCCGTTGCGGTCGGTGAGCGCCTGCAGCTCCCGTGCCGCGCCGGTGTCGGGCATCTGCACCCGGGCGACGGCGACGACCACGGCGGCGCCGTCGATCTGCGTCGAGTAGAGGGCGCGGGACAGCCCGGTGCAGTCGAACTGGGCGAAGAAGGTGGCGGTGTCGCCGTAGGCGTGACCGGCGCAGGTGTCGTCGACCTGCACGGCCTCCAGCCGGTACTCGCTGTCGGCCACCACCTGGACGTCGCCGACCGCCGGGCCGGCCTCCTGCGTCGGCGGAGCGGTCGTCCCGGCGTCCGTGCTCGCGGCCTCGTCGTCGTTCCCGAGCAGGAGCCAGGCCCCGATGCCCAGCGCTGCCACCACCAGGACGCCGAGCAGGGCGAGCAGGGCGGCCCGGCCGCGCGAGCCGGTCCGCTCCTCGGGCTCCTCGGCCTCCTGGTTCTGGCTCCAGTAGAGGGGAGGCGCCGCCGGCGGTTCCGGCTGGCGCGGCGGCGGCTGCTGGACCGCCGAGGGGGGCGGTGGCGCCTGGGTCCGCGGCGGGATCACCTTCCCGACGGGCGGCTGCTCCGGCTCGCCGCCGGCGAACAGGCCACCGATGCCGCCGCCGTCGTCCGGCGGGGCGGGAGGCTCGTCGATCGCGACCGTGTCGCGCGG
>DASQTE010000289.1:0-5051 GCA_035642035.1 Blastococcus sp. | reverse complement strand
GTCTGCCAGCACCGTCACGAGGAAGTTCGTGTGGATGCCTTCCAGCCCCTCGGGTGCCTGGCGGCCCATCACATCAGTGACGATGGCGCCCAGATCGCCGCCCTGGGCGACGTAGCGGGTGTAGCCCAGGCGGCGCATCAGTTCTGCCCTCCAGGACCCGACGACCGTCACACCCTCGGGCGCTTCCTTGCACCCGTGAAAGTCCCTGGTCCTATCCCGGCTGGCGTCGCACGATCCCACCCAGCGGTGAGTCAACATGGCTGGGAGCGGCCTGCTCTGGGACCGGCCTGCCATAGCGTCCCTAAATGGGCCGCTTGGAGACACCTGTCGCAGCGACGCGGACGTTCCCGCGGGAACGTCGTCAAGCCGCACAGCTTGACCGCGTTCCCGCGGGAACGCCTCGCTCACGCTGTCCTCACGTGGGCCGCGTGAAACACCTGTCGCAGCGACGCGGACGTTTCCCTGGGAACGTCGTCAAGCCGCACACCTTGACTGCGTTCCCGCAGGGACATCTCGGCAACTCAGGGACGGCCGGGCGGCTGCTACCACTTCGTGCCGCGGCCTCCCACGGAAACGAGAGCCGCCTCTGCTTGCGCCCGTCGTCACAGCGTCGCGGGATCACTGGGCTCGTCAGTGAGCGGATCTCGCGATGGCTGAGACGGTCACGGCTGGTGGCCTGCCTGCATCACAGGCAGTAGGGGCAGTCCGCCCCGCTCCCGGCGACCGTGCGCACGCAGCGGAGCAACGCATGCAGCCGGGTCCCCTTCGGGACCAGCGCGTCAGCGCCGGCGGCCAGGGCCTCGCTCCTCGCGCTGCTGCCCTCGCCCGTCAGCACGATGACTCGCGTCTCCGATCGAGCGGCGCGCAGTGCCTGCGTGGCCGCCAGCCCGTCCATCTCCGGCATCGAGAGATCCATGAACACGACGTCGGGCCGCAGGCGTTCAGCGGCCTCCACCACCTCTGATCCGTCCTCGCACTCGCCGACCACGACGAGGCCGTCCTCCTCGTGCAGGGTCTCCGCCAGGGTTCTGCGGAACAGCGGGTGGTCGTCGACGAGGAGCACCCGGATCTCGGAGGCGCCACTGTCTCCGGTCACCCCGTGCACCTCCTGATCGTGCGGCCCGCACCTTCGAGGAACGTGCCCACCCTGAGGGATCGCGCCCCGTCCGGCAACGCCGCTCGGCTCAGGCGGCGGTGACGGACGGCCGCAGGACCCGCCCGAGGAGCAGCGCGCCGAGTCCCGCCACGACGACGGCGAGCAGGGCGACCCGGAGGCTCGTGGCATCGGCCAGGACGCCGATCACCAGGGGCGAGAGCAGGAACCCGATCCGCAGCAGCCAGTTGATCACCGCGAGGCCGGTGCCGCGCCGCAGCCCCGGCAACTCGTCGGCGGCGTGGTACACGGCCGGGACCAGCGTCGCCACGCCGAGCCCGGCCATGGCGAAACCGGCCAGAGTGCTGGGCACCGACGGGAAGGCCAGGGCCAGCCCCATGCCGGCGGCGGTGAGCGCGCCGCCGGCCTGCACGACCAGGCGCTGCCCGAACCGGTCGACCACCCGGTCGCCGATGAGCCGGCCCACGGTCATCGCCCCCTGCAGCGCGACGAACCCCAGCCCCGCCAGGGCCGCCCCCGCGGTCAGTTCCGTGCGCAGGTAGAGCGCGCTCCACGAGGCGCCGGCGTCCTCCACGAAGGCGCCGCACGCGGCCAGGAAGCCCAGCGCGGTCAGCCCGAGGACGGCGCTGCGCCGACCCGGCCGCGCGGGCGGCACGCCGTCGGCCGGTGCGTCCGGCTCGGGCTCGCGGTCGGCGTCGTCGTCGCCGGGAAGCATGACCCGGAGGGCGAGCAGCGCCACCGCGCCGAAGACCACCGCCGAGACGCCCAGGTGGACGACGAGCGGGATCCCCAGGCCGGCCGCGACCGAGCCGAGCAGCCCGCCGCACACCGCGCCGATGCTCCAGAGCCCGTGGAAGCCGTTGAGGATCGACCGGCCGTAGCGGCGCTGCACCCGCAGGCCGTGCGCGTTCTGGGCCACGTCGATGACGGCGTCCAGCGCTCCGGCGACGAAGAGGATCGCGGCCAGCGCCGGCCAGTTCGGCGCCACCGCGACGGCCCACAGGGCGAGGCCGAGCAGCACCAGGCCGAACGAGGCGACGCGGGCCGAGGTGAAGCGGCGGATGAGCGGGGCGGACGCGAGCGCCGCCACGAGCGCGCCGAGGGGGAGCGCCGCGAGGGCCGCGCCGAGGGAGGCGTTGCTGAGCCCGAGCTCGGCCTTGATCTCCGGCAGGCGCGGCACGACGTCGGCGTAGAAGACGGCGTTGAGGAAGAAGCACGCCGCCACCCCCAGCCGGGCCTGCCGGAGCTCGCGGGGAGGTGCGGGTGCGGAGCGGGTGTCGGTCACCGGGCGAACCGGGCGAGCGCGTGCCGGATCTGGTCGCGGTCCATCGGGTCGGTGGACAGGGCGCTGTGCAGCACCAGCCCCTCCACCAGCGCGTCCAGCTCCCGGGCGCTCACCGGGTCGAAGTGCCGCTCGAGGCTGCGCCGGCTGCGGGCCATCCAGTCCTGGGTGACCGCCCTGAGCGCCGGGTTCCGGGCGGCGGCCACGTACAGCTCCACGGTCAGGACGAGGTCGCGCGCGGAGTCCAGGAGGTCGCCCGTGAGGTGCTCCACGAGGTAGTCGAGCACCGCGCCGGAGTCCTGGGCCGCGCGCATCCGCTCGTCGAACCGCGGCGCGACGGTGTCCACGTGCGACGTGAAGGCGGCCGTGAGCAGCTCGTCCAGCGTCGCGAAGTGGTAGGTGATCGAGCCGAGCGGCACGTCGGCCGCGCGGGCGATCGAGCGGTGCGACGCGCCGGTGACCCCGTGCTCGGCGATGACGTCGAGCGTCGTCGCCACGATGCGGTCGCGCCGGCCCGGGTCGTACCGCCGGGCCCGTCGCGCCGGCGCCTCGGCCACCGTCATGCCCCGCCGTCCAGGGTCCGGACGACGCGCGCAGGGTTGCCGACGGCGACCACGTCGGCGGGCAGGTCGCGGGTGACCACCGAGCCCGCTCCGACGACGGTGTTGTCGCCGATGGTGACGCCGGGCAGCACGATCGCGCCGCCGCCGAGCCACACGTTGTCGCCGATGACGATCGGCTGCGCGGCCTCCCACTTCTCCCGCCGGGGCTCCGGCTCGACCGGGTGGGTGGGGGTCAGCAGCTGGACCTTCGGCCCGATCTGGACGTCGTCGCCGATGGTGATCGCGGCGACGTCGAGGGCCACGAGGCCGAAGTTGGCGAAGCAGCGGGCGCCGATGCGCAGGTGCGTGCCGTAGTCGACGTAGAGCGGCGGCCGGATCTCGGTGCCCTCACCGATCGCGCCGAGCAGCTGCTCCAGGAGCTGCCGCCGCAGCGGGCCCTGGCGGACCGAGGTCGCGTTGTAGGCGGCCATCAGGTCGAGCGCGGCGGCACTCTGCTCGCCGATCTCGGGGTCGTCGGCGATGTACAGGTCACCGGCGAGCATCCGCTCGCGCATGCTCCGGGAGTCGTCCACGCGCCGACCGTACAGCACGATAGGAACAAGCGTCCTTATCGGCTCCGACCGGACGTGAGCAGAATCCGGGCATGCCGCGCCTGCTCCTGGTCCACCACACGCCGTCGCCCAACCTCCAGACGGTGCTGGAGGCAGCGAAGGAGGGCGTGGCCATGGTGGAGGAGGTCGAGCTGGTGGTGCGGCCGGCGCTGTCGGCCGGCGCGGCGGACCTGCTCGGGGCCGACGGCGTGCTGCTGGGGACGCCGGCGAACATCGGCTACATGTCGGGGGCGCTCAAGCACTTCTTCGACACGGTCTACTACCCCTGCCTCGACGCGACGGTCGGCCTGCCCTACGGCGTCTACGTGCACGGCGGCGACGACACCGCGGGCGCGCTGAAGGCGATCGGCACGATCGCCGGCGCACTCCGCTGGAAGCAGGTCGCCGCGCCGCTCAGCCTCACCGGCCCGCCCTCGGCGGCCGATCTCGACGCCTGCCGCGAGCTGGCCGCGACGGTGGCGGTCAGCCTCTAGGGCCTCACCAGGCGGTGGTCGCCTGGAGGACCGCCTCGGTGAGCGCGCGGGTGCGCAGCTCGGTCACCTGCTGGTACTCGGGGTCGGCGACCATGCGGCTGAACGCCGCACGGGAGGGATAGCGCACGAGGAGGACGGCGTCCCAGGCCTGCCCGTCCTCGGCGACCAGCGCCGTCGACCCGTCGCCGGCGTACAACACCTCGCCGCCGTGGCGGGGGAGGAAGGTCGTGCGCAGCGCCTCGGCGTACTGCGCGTACAGCTCGCGACCGCCCTCGGCGAAGCGCAGCAGGTTGAGCATGATCACCGGTCCGCCGGGGTCCTCCTGCAGGTAGCGCTTGAGGTCGGCACCGCGAGGATCGACAGCCATGCCGGGAAGTTACCGGGAGCGGCCGCCGGGTGAGTGGCGTAGCCCACGACCTCATGGGTAGTCGCCGGTCCGGGACCGGGACACGACGCACCGTCGGCAGCCGGGCGCCGGCTGGGGGGCGACGTGACGGACGCATCGGTGGCAGTGCGGCTGCGCCAGGCGGTGCGCGGGCTGGTCCGGCCGCCGGAGCTGAACACCGACGCGGAGCGCTCCGCGTCCCGGCTGGAGCTCTTCTTCGACCTCGCGTTCGTGCTCGTGGTCGCCGAGCTGGCCATCGCGCTGCGCGAGGACGTCACGTGGCACGGCGAGGCGCTGTTCGCCGGGCTCTTCACGCTCGTCTGGTGGTCGTGGGTGAGCTCCACCCTCTACGCCAACCGCTTCGACCACGACGACGTCGTCTACCGGCTGCTCAAGCTGGTCAGCATGGCCGCCGTCATCGGCCTCGCCGCCTCGGCCACGGAGGCGACCGGGGAGCGGTTCGGCATCTTCGTCACCTGCCAGCTCCTGCTCCGGGCGTCCCTGCTGCTGCAGTACCGGCGGGCCTACCGGCACATCGAGCACGCGCGTCCGATCGCCCGGCTGTACCTGGCCGGCACGGGTGCGGGCGTGCTGCTGTGGGCCGCGTCCCTGGTCGTGCCGCG
>DASQTE010000288.1:0-12382 GCA_035642035.1 Blastococcus sp. | reverse complement strand
TCCTCGGGATGCTGGACGCGGGCGTGGCACCGACCATCGCCGAACTGGAGGACGCCGAGGCGCGGACCCGGTGCGCGCATCCCCGGTCGTTCGAGCTGGCCGTGGAGCGCTGGCGGATCGCGGTCGTCCTGGAGCAGCTGGGTCGCGGGACCGCGCCCGCGCACGCCTGAGCCCGCCGAGGACCGACAAGGTCCGTCCCTGCCCCCTCAGGCACTCGGGCAGTTCCGCCATGCGGCGGGTGGCCCCTCGAACCGACCGCCTCCGGGGCTGCGGACCATGTGCCGGTCCCGCGTGCGTGGGGGTGGTCCCCCCGTGTACTGGGGGTCCAATGGACCCCCGTCCGGTGGCTGCCCCTTGCGGGCAGCGGTACGTCACGCTGCGGCCACGTTCTGGATGCGAGCCGGCCACGGGGGGCCGAGAGGAGTTCCCATGATCCGGGTGGTGGTGGTCGATGATCATCCGCTCGTACGCGACGCGCTCACCGACGTGCTGGAAGCGGCCGGCGGCATCACCGTGGTCGGCCAGGGCACGGACGGCAGCCAGGTCGCCGCGGCCGTGGCGCAGGCTCGTCCCGACGTCCTGATCATCGACCTGCACATGCCGAAGATGGATGGGCTGACCGCGGCTCGCGGCGTGCGCGCCACCCATCCCGAGGTGCGCATCCTCTTCCTCACCGGCGGCTTCACCCCCGCCAGCGCGGACGAGGCGCGCGCGCTCGGTGCCTCGGGCTACCTGCTCAAGGACGACGACCCCGCCCTCCTGCCCGTGCACGTCCGCGCCGTCGCCGCCGGCGGCACCGCGTGGCACCCGCGCGTCGCCGCGCTGCTCGCCGACGTCCCTGGGCAGGCGGACCCGCGGCCTCCCGTCGCGCCGCACTACGTCGACGAGTGCCCTCCGTACCTGCGCTCCTCCCGTTGACCCCGTGCGGCTGCCGCTCCGTGGTCGCCGCTGGTCCCTGCGTCCGCCGGTGCCGCACATCGGACGCGGGCGTGGTCGTACGACCTTCGTTTACCCGCGCCGCGGATTAGCTCCTCTCACCCGGCGGGTAGCCGAGACAGGTCCGAGCGGAGGAGCGCAGGGTGCTGACTGTTCGGCTGGTCTGGGTGGAGCCACCGCATGACCTCGCAGGCGTGGTGGCCGAGGTCGACGACGCCCTCGCGCTGGGCAGCGCGATCGAACCGAGCACCGAGACCGGGTTCCCGGGGCCGTCCGGGCGGTACGGGCGCCTGTCCCAGGAGCTCTGGCGGACCATGGACCCGGACGATCCGGCGCCGGTGTTCCTCCACGAGTCCTACGAGGCGGGCCTCGAGAGGTGGGTCAACGCCCTGCCCGATGCCGCCGACGAGGTGGTCATCGTCGCCCGCGTGAGGGACGCGGTGATGCACCTGGTGGAGACACGTCTGGCCGCCGATCCCCAGGCGTTCTCGGCCAGCCCGACCGTCACCACGACCGAGCCCTCCAGCCGGGGCATGGTCGTCGTCGGCCGTTCCGTCATCCTCCGGCCCACCCGCCGTCCGCACCGCTCCGCGCCGTCCACTCCCGGACGGCGGACCTCTGGGCACCCGGGCCCGTAGCCCGGTGCGTCCGGAACGGGCCAGGGGAAGGCTCACCTAACCTGTCCTCGTGACCCTCGCGGCGGAACGCACCGGCGCGCCGCCGTCCGGGACCTCCGGCACGCCGACGCCGCGGTGGAGCCCGGTCGAGCTGCTCCCGGCCCTGCTCGTCCTCCTCCTGGGCACAGCACTGCTGCTCCCCGGTCACGCGCTCTGGTTCGACGAGCTGTTCACCGCCGAGGTGAGCCGCCGGCCGCTCGACGAGATCGTCACCGCGATCGTCGACGGGACCGGCACCACGAGCTACCTCGCCGGGGTGCCGCCCTCCTACAACGCGCCGTACTACCTCGTCGTCCACCTCTGGATGTCGCTGCCCGGCATCGGCGGTGACACGTCCCTCCGGGTCCTGTCCCTGCTGGCCACGGCCGGCGGTCTGGCGCTGATCACCCGCGCGGTCGCCCGCCTGGGCGGCCGGGCGGCCGGGGTCCTGGCCGGCCTGGTCCTCGCCACCAGCCCTCTGGTGCTCGAGCAGGCGGTGGAGGCCCGCAGCTACGGCCTGGCCGTGCTCGCCACCGGCGCTGCGGTCCTCGGGCTGGTCCGGTGGCTGCAGGACCCCCCGCGCGGCCTGCTGCTCTTCGGGCTCGCCGGCGCCGGGATGGGCCTGGCGCACTGGTACGCCGCGACCGTCCTGGCCGCCTTCGTCGTCGCGGCGCTCGTGCTGCGGGGCCGGCGGGCGCTGCCGCTCCTGGTGGTCGGCACGGCCGCGGCGCTGCCCACTGCCGGCCTCGTCGCGCTCAACCTGCTCAACGGGACCGGCGGGCGCAACGCCGAGCACCTGCACGACACCGGCGGGCAGCTCGCCGGGCTTGCCGCGCTCGCCTGGTCGGCCGCGAGCATCCCGCTGCTCGTCGTCACCTGCGGCCTCGCCCTGCTCGGCGCGCTGCGCGCCCGGGGCGTCCGGGTGGTCGGCACCGGATGGCTGCTGGTCCCGCTCGCCCTGCTGACCCTGGCCGAGCTGGTCCGGCCGGTCTTCCTGCCCCGCTACCTGCTGGCCGGGCTGCTCGCCCTGGCCGTGCTCGCCGCCGCCGGCGCCCTGGCACTCCCCCGGCTCCTCCGGGTGCCGGTCGCCGTGGTCCTCGTCGGGCTGAGCCTCCTCGCGTCGCAGCCGCTGTTCGAGCGGGTTCCCCGGGAGCGCGGCGACGAGGTCGTCGCCCGCCTGGTCGAGCTGCAGGAGCCCGGCGAGCCCGTCGTCGCCGCCGACCAGCGCTCGGCGATGGCGCTGGACCACTACGTCCGCGACCTGGCTCCCGAGCTCCGGGCCGACCTGATCCTGCCGCCCGACGACGCGCCCGCCGACGCCGACCGCGTGTGGCTGGTCCGGCGGCTGTTCTACGGCGAGCCCGAGCCCACCGACGACGACGAGATCCTCCGCGAGGCCGGGCTGCGCATGGTCAGCGACGCGTACTTCTGGGCCGGCAAGACCGACCTGATCATCCAGCAGTGGGAGCGTTGAGCTACCGACGCCGCAGGGCCCAGCGCAGCGAGCCCAGCGACTGCCGCAGCCGCGCCCGTGGGGTCCAGGCCGACGTCCCCACCGGACGGCGCTCCCGCGCCACAGGCACGCTCGTCACCGGCCGGCCGGCGCGGCTCACCGCGAGGACGACGCTCGGCGCGCCCGCGGCCATCTCGGCGAGGACGGCGGTCCGCACGGCCGGGCCCATCGCGAGGAAGGCGCCGGCGTCCGGGGGCAGGCCGGTCAGCCGCGCGGCGACCCGGCGGTGCAGCGTCCCGGTCAGCCGCCGGCCCAGCGACTCGTAGGCGCCCCGGCGCCCGGCGAACACCGCGTCCACGTCGGCGCGGGCGAGCCGGTCGAGCAGCAGCGGCACGGCCTCGGGCGGGTCCTGCAGGTCGGCGTCCAGGCAGACCCACACCTCGGCGTCGGCTTCTACTGCCAGCCCGGCCGCCAGCGCCCGGTGCTGCCCGACGTTCTCGGTCAGGCCGGTCACCGCGATCCGGGGATCGGCGGCGGCGAGCCGCCGGGTCACGGCCGCGCTGCCGTCGGGTGAGGCGTCGACGACGAAGCGCAGCCGCCAGGTGCGGCCGGCCAGCGCGTCGGCCAGCCGGGCGGCGAGGGGCTCGAGCGTCGCCTCGTTGCCGTACACGGGCATGACGACGGCGATCCGCGGCGGGCTCACCCGGCTGCCCAGGTCCGCGCCAGCCCCTCCGCCAGGTCGACGGTGGGCTCCCAGCCGAGCAGTCGCCGGGCGGCGGCCGCGTCGCACACCCAGTCGGCGGTGTCCCAGATCCGGTTGGGGTGCGCGCCGGGCTCGGTGGCGATCGGCCGCCCGGTCACCCGGGCCGCGGTGGCGACCAGGTCCTCGGTGCTGGTCTGCACCCCGGTGCCGATGTTGAGCACGACGCCCGCGGGCAGGGTGTCGTCGAGGGCGGCCCGGACGCAGGCGTCGACGACGTCGCCGACCCACACCCAGTCCCGCCGGCTCAGCCGCATCGGCAGCGGCACCGCTGCGCCCGTGCGGGCGGCGTCCAGCACGACCGGCACGAGCCGGGTGGGGTGGTCGCCGGGGCCGTAGACCTGGAACGCCCGCAGGACGGCGGCCCGCACGCCCCGCTCGGCAGCGGTCGCCTGGAGCAGGAGCGAACCGGCCGCCTTGGTGGCGCCGAAGAAGCCGCGCGGCTCGAGCGCGGCGTCCTCACCCAGGGGCCGGGGCGAGGCCGCGTACTCCGTGGAGGACCCGAGCCGCACCACCGTGCGGCAGCGGTCGGGCAGCGCGTCGACCAGCCAGGGGCTGGTGTTGACCGCGATCGTCGCCGCCCGCTCGGCGGGAATTGCCTTCGCCCGGCCGGCGGCGAGGGAGAACACCACGTCGGGGTCGGCGGCGCGCACGGCGATGGTCGCGGCGAGCGGATCTGCCAGGTCGACCTCCTGGCGGGTCAGCCCGACGACCTCCCAGCCGTCGCGGCGCAACCGGTCGGTGAGGTGCCGGCCGACGAAGCCCCCGGCCCCGGTGACGAGCGCGCGCACGTCGCGGCTACGCGGCCGGCCCGACGGCGGCGGCGAGGGGCGGAGCAGCCGCCCGGCGGCCGTCGGTCACGGCGGCGACGAACGCGGCACGCAGCTCGGCGACCTCCGCGACGTCCGCTGTCCGGTAGCGGTCGAGGCTCGCCAGCAGCCGCGGCACCTCGACGAACGGATCGCGACCGACCATGTCGGCGGTGAACGCGCGGCGCAGGAACGTGAAGTCGGCCCCGGTCCGGACCAGTTCGGCGGCGAGCAGGTCGCTGGAGATCGGAAAGCCCCCGCCGGGCAGGGTCATGCCGCCGACGCCGAACGGACGGTCCACCACCGTGCGCACCGCCTCGACCGTGCCGTCGACCAGCGGCCGGAACAGCTCGGTGGAACGGCGGTCGATCCGCAGGTCGTTGAGCCCGACGTAGATCCGGGACAGCGGCCGGGCGGCCAGCTCGGCGGCGCGGTCGACGGCGTCCTGGGTCTCGATCAGGATGCCCAGGCCGCAGCGGCCCGCAACCAGGTCCAGGGTCCGGTCGACCTCGTCGGCGGCGCGGACCATCGGCAGCAGGATCTCGTCGGCCCCCGCCGCCACGGCGTCGTCGACCTCTCCCGCGGTCCAGGGCCCGAACCCGTTGATCCGGCAGACGACCCGGCCGGGGACGCCGGTCCGGATCCGCACCAGGTCCTCGAGGGTGTCGCCGTTGATCTGCGTCCCCTCTCCGGCCTGGCGGCGCGCCTTGCCGCGACGCTCCCAGTCGACGACGATCCCCGCCGCTCCGGCGGCGACGACGTCGCGGGCCCACGCGGCGTCCACGGTGAAGAGGAACAGGTCCACGCGGGGCAGCTTAGGCTTCCCTAACCGGCCGCTTCGCCCCGGGCTCCGCGCGGCGTGTCAGGCGAGCGCGGCGGACCCCTCGGCCCGCACCCACGCCGCCACCTCCGGCGGCACCGGCGCTCCCGGGTCGGCCGGGAACAGCAGCGCGGGCCCGACGACCGTGATGCCGACGTCCTGCCCGACGACCGGCAGGTCGGCGCCCTCGAGCCGCGCGGTGACGGTGCCGCCGCCGGCCAGGTCGAGCCACACGCGGGAGTCGTGCCCGTAGAAGTCGACGCTGCGCACCCGGGCCTGCGGACCACCGCCGCCAGGAGCGCCGAGCCGGAGCTGCTCCGGGCGCAGCAGCACCCGGGCCGGACCGTCGGGCGCGGGGCCGTCGAGGGCGAGCTCGCCGAGGGGGCTGCGTGCGCGGCCGCTGCGGACGTCGGCGTCCAGCACGACCGACTCCCCCACGAACGTGGCCACGTCGAGGTCGGCCGGGCGCCGGTAGAGGGTGCGCGGATCGGTGAGCTGCACCAGCCGCCCGCCCCGCAGGACGGCGACCTGGTCGGCCATCGACAGCGCCTCGGCCTGGTCGTGGGTCACGAGGACGGCGGTGGCCCCGGTGGCGGTGAGGGCCGCCGCGACCGCCTGCCGGGTGTCCTCGCGCAGGGTCGCGTCGAGGGAGGAGAACGGCTCGTCGAGCAGCACCACCGACGGTTCCGGCGCGAGCGCGCGGGCCAGCGCGACCCGCTGCTGCTGACCGCCGGAGAGCTGGTGCGGCGAGCGCTCGGCGAGCGAGGCGTCCAGGCCGACGACCTGCAGCAGGTCGCGCACCCGGCCCCCGTCGCGACGCTGCCGCCGCGGCAGGCCGAAGCTGATGTTGGCGGCGACGGTCAGGTGCGGGAAGAGCCCGCCCTCCTGGGGCACGAACCCGATGCCGCGGCGGCGGGCGGGCACGCTGCGGCCGGGGCCGGCGACCAGGCGGTCCCCGATGGTGACGGTGCCGGAGTCGGGGTCGTCGAAACCGGCGATGAGGCGCAGCAGCGTGGTCTTCCCGCAGCCCGACGGGCCGAGCAGCGCGGTCAGGCTTCCCTCGGGCACGTGCACGTCGACACCAGTCAGGACCGGGGTCGCGCCGAAGGCCTTGGTCAGGGCCGTGACCGTCAGGGAGCTCATGTCGTCAGACCTCGTCGGGCATCGCGGGAGAGCAGGACGGTAACCGGTGCGCTGAGCAGCACCATGACCACGGCGTACGGGGCGGCCGCGCCGTAGTCCAGGGCGCTGCTCGCCGACCAGAAGGCGGTGGCCAGCGTCGTCGTCCCGGTGGGCGCCAGCAGCAGCGTCGCGGTCAGCTCGGTGACCACTGCGAGGAAGACCAGCCCGGCGCCGGCTCCGAGGCCCGGTGCCAGCAGCGGCAGCGTCACCCGGCGCAGCCGGTCGAACGCGGTCGAGCCCAGCGAGGCCGCGACGTCGTCGTAGAGCCGCGGCGACTGCTCGACCGCCGCCCGCACCGTGACGATCGCCCGCGGCAGGAACAGGATCGCGTAGGCGGCGAGCAGCACGGGCACCGTCTGGTACAGCCACGGCGTGGCCCGGATGCTCAACGTCACCAGCGCGAGGGCGACGACGATCCCGGGCACCGAGCTGCCGAGGTAGGTGGCCCGCTCCAGCAGGGTCGACACCCGGCCGCGTTCCCGGACGGCCAGCCAGCCGGTGGGCAGCGCCATCGCGACGGTGACGGCAGCCGCCGCGGCGGCCAGCGCGAGCGTCGTGCCGGTGGTGGTGGCCAGCGCCCCGACGTCGAAGGCGGTCGAGGCGCCGGCGACCATCCAGTAGCCGAGGCTGCCGAGCGGCACGACGAGGGCGAGGACGACGACGGCGCCGAGGCCGGCCAGCGCCGGCCAGGTGAGCCGCCCCAGCGCGACCGGGCGCGGTGGGCGGGACGCCCCGCGGCCGGTGCTCGCGTAGCCCCGCCGTCCGCGCAGCCGGATCTCGGCGAGCAGGAGGACCAGGCACAGCAGCACGAGGACGCCGGCGAGCATCGTGGCGCCGGGCCCGTTGAACGTGGCCCGGTACTGGTCGTAGATCGCCGTCGTGAAGGTCGGGTACCGCAGCATCTGCAGGGCCCCGAACTCCGCCAGCAGGTGCAGCGCCACGAGCAGGCTGCCACCGAGCAGCGCGACCCGCAGCTGCGGCAGCTGGACGCGCAGGAACACCGCCCAGTTCGACAGCCCGAGCCCGCGGGCGGTCTCCTCGAGCGCGGGGTCGAGCCCGCGGAAGGCGGCCACCACCGGGAGGTAGACGAAGGGGAAGTACGACAGCGAGACGACGAGCAGGGCGCCGGCGTAGGTGTCGAGGCCGGGCAGCAGGGAGATCCAGGCGTAGCTGTTGACGAACGCCGGAACGGCCAGCGGCGCGACGAGCACCACGTGCCAGGCTCTCCGGAACGGCACCGACGAGCGCTCGACCAGCCAGGCGCCCCCGACGCCGAGGACGCCGCACACGACCACGGTCCCGAGCGCCAGGCGGGTGGTGTTCCACAGCAGCTCGGCGACCCGGGGCCGGAACACCAGGTCCTGGATGCCGGCCCAGCCGACGTCGATGGTCGACGAGACGATGTAGTAGAGCGGCAGCAGGGCCAGCGCAGCGACGCCGACGGCGAGCGCGAGGGTGACCGGGGAGCGCCCGACCCGGGCCCCGGACGCACGGAAACCCCGGGGCGACGTCTGCGTCCCGGGGCTCGCGAGCGTCGGAGCGGTCAGAGCAGCCCCACCTCCTGCATGAGCTCGGTGACCTGGGGGGCGTTGAGCGCGCCGGGGTCGACGGCGGGGGCGTCCAGCCCGGCCAGTGGCGGGAGGGCGTCGGCGGAGGCCACCCCGGTCCCGACGGCGTACTCGAGCGCACTGCTCTCGGCCAGCCGCTCCTGGGCCGCGGCGCTGGTGAGGAACGCGACCAGGCGCTGGGCGTCCTCCTGCTGGTCGGAGGAGGCCAGCACGCCGGCGCCGGAGACGCTGAGAAAGGCGCCCGGGTCCTGGTTGCCGAAGTAGTGCAGCCGCGCGTCGTCGCCGATGAGGCCGTTCTGGGCCTGGTCGCGGTACCAGTAGTAGTGGTACGTGATGCCGACCGGGACCTCGCCCTCGTCGACCGCCTTCATGACGGCGGTGTTGCTCGAGTAGATCTCGGCGTTCTGCTCCAGGCCGGTCAGCCACTGACGGGTGGCGTCCTCACCGGCCAGCTCGAGGACCGCGCTGACGATCGCCTGGAAGTCGGCGCCGCCGGCCGCGATGCCGACCCGGCCCTGCCACTGCGGCCCGGCGAGGTCGAGCATCGAGGCGGGCAGCTCCCCCTCGGCGATCTCCGCCGGGTTGTAGATGAGGACGGTCGACCGGGCGGCGAAACCGACCCAGGTGCCCGACGACGGCCGGTACGCGTCGTCGACCTGCTCGAGGGTGGCGTCGTCCAGCGGCGCGAGCAGGCCCGCCTCGTCGACGACGTCGATGGCCGGGCTGTTCTCGGTGAGGAAGACGTCGGCCGGCGACGCCTCGCCCTCCTGGACGATCTGGTTGGCCAGCTCGGAGTCGTTGGCGTCGCGGAACTCCAGCTCGATGCCGGTCTCCTCGGTGAAGTCCTCGAGCATCGTGCGGACCAGGCTCTCGTGCTGGGCGCTGTACACGGTCAACGTGTCGGCATCGCTGCCACAGCCGCTCAGTGCCACGCAGGCACCCATGGTCGACACGAGCCCGGCGATCGCCCGGCGCGGCGTGCTCACGTGCATCCTCCAGATGGATAGGCGAGGCACACCTAACCACGTCTGGAGGAGGCGTGGTGAGACCCCCCATGTGACGGTCCCCGGCGACCGGACGGGGCGCCCGGGGCGGGCCCTGCACGCCGTCGCGTCCACGGGTCGGTCAGGGGAGCACGGCCGCATCCGGATCCGCCGCTGCGCGCGAAGACCGGTCGTGGGTTCGCTCTCTCCTCAGCACGAGTGGGTCATCCGGCCGCTGATCGACGCCGGGATGGGCCTGGACCGGATCAAGGACCTGCTCTTCCGGCTGGGCTTCGAGTCGATCGTCAGCGAGGGGCGGGGCACCGCCATCCAGGTGTCGACGATCGTCGACTCCGAGCCGCCGCACGTGCAGGCGGCGTGGCACGAGGTGATCGACCGGATGATCTCCACGAGCCGGTCGAACGCCTGACTAGGCCTCTTCCCCGGTCCTCGGGACGACCCGCAGGTGCGGGCGGGTCGTGATGCTCTCCCGCTCGTCGGGAACCACCGGGAGACCGGCCGCGCGGCGGACCCGGTTCTCCGGCACGTCGAGGGCCCGGGCCAGGAACTCCGCCAGCCCCTCGCTGATGAAGCTGGTCCCGCCGCTGCGGGCCATGCGCTTGAGCGTCTCCGGCGGGATGACCCACCGCGACAGCCGCGCGGCGTCGTCGGGCGTCCGGGCCAGTTCCCAGAGCCGGCGCCGGACGAGGTCCTGCAGGTCCTTCCTGACCATTCAGGCAGGCTAGGCCCCGCGGCCGGGCACCGCATCCGGGACGTCAGCGGGTCGCTGCGCCGCCGGCTTCAGCTTGCGCCAGATCCAGCTCGACGGGACGCGGGTGCCGGTGACGAGGTACTCGAGGACGCCGGGCACAAGCAGGGCGGTGTCCAGGGCGCGGCGGGCCGCCGCCCAGCCGGCGACCAGCAGCTCGTCCCCGGGGCGCAGCGCGAAGTCGTCGTCCGGCGCGAGCACCACCTCGCGCCCCCGCATGACCAGCAGGACGATCGCGTGCAGCGGTTCGTCGCGGTTCTCGGGATTGCGCAGGAGCTGCCCGAGCGGGGCGTCGCCGGCGTCCAGCCACCACCCCGCGGCCGGCGCCTCCTCCGGCGTGAGCCGCACCTTCCACAGCGACTGCAGCTTGGTGCCGCACAGCCCCTTGAGCCGGTCGACGATCCGCGCCGCCCAGTCGTCGCCCATCGCCGGCATCTCGCGCAGGAACCGCCACAGCAGCGGGGTGGAGAGCTGCGCGTACACCTCATGGGCGACCACCTCGGTGGGCACCAGGAGGGCGTCGATCTCCATCGCGGCGAACAGCGGTGCGCTGGCTGCCCGGTTCTGCCGCGCCGCGAGGAAGAGCTCCGGGTTGCTGCGGCGCGCGGCGGCCACGAGCGACAGGTTCGTCGTGTCGTTGTCGGTGCCGGCGACCAGCCCGACCGCGCGGTCGAGATCGGCCTGGGCCAGCACCCAGGGGTCGGACCCGTCGCCGACCAGCACGTCGGCGTTCTCGACGTCCGCCGAGCTGGACTCGATCACCGTGACGTCGAGGCCCTCGGCCCGCAGGTCGTTGGTCAGCTCCCGCCCGAGCCGGCCGTACCCGCAGACGATCCAGCGGCCGGAGCGTGGCGGCGCGCCGCGTTCAGGCATGGCCGCACCGGGGCCGCTCTCCAGCCAGGTGAGCAGCTGGTAGGACGCCGGTGCCCGCAGCGCCAGGCGCAGGTGGTCGCCGAACCGGTCGAAGGGGTTGACCGTGCTGGGACTGCCGAAGGCCTGCATCCGCTCGGTGATCGTCCGGGACGTGACCCGGGCGATCACCGGCAGGTCCGGCCGCAGCAGCGCGGCGGCCATCACGATCGCGAGGTTGGCCTCCTCGTCGTCGGTGAGCGCCACCACCGCCTCGCAGCACGAGTGCCCGAGCCCGGCCACCGCCAGGTGCCCGGGGTCGCGCGCATCGGCGGTCAGCCCCGGCACGTCGGCGTGGTAGCTGTCCAGCTCGAGGCCGTCGATCCGCTCGTTGTCGCGGTCCAGGACGACGAACCGCCGGCCCAGCGCGTCGAACGAGTGGCCCAGCAGCTCCCCCGTGCGCCCGTAGCCGGCGATGAGCAGGAACGGCTCGCGCAGCCGCGCCACCTTGCGGCTGAAGTGCTGGAGGGCCAGCGCAGAGCGGAAGGCGCGGTCCTGCAGCAGCGCGAGGAGCGAGCCGATGGCGTAGGCCCAGCCGATCACCGTGAGGTAGATCGAGATGGTCACCCACATCCGCTGGTTGTAGGTGAACGGGAAGGGGATCTCGCCGAAGCCGATCGTCGTCGCGGTGTAGCTCATGACGTAGAACGCGTCGAAGAACCCCATCGGGATCGGGTTGCCCTCGGCGTCCTGGCCGGGGATGACGGTCAGGCCGAGGACGCTGACCGAGAAGATGACGATCAGGACGATCAGCGGCACCCGCATCCGGCGAAGGATCAGGAAGATCGTGGCCGAGGCCTCCGCGGCCGAGTGGGCGGCGACGCGGAACGTGGCCCGGCGGATCCGCCGCTCGTCGGCGTCCTGGCCGAAGATGTTCTTCCAGAAGGTGAGCAGGGGGTTACTCATGGCGGCCTCCGGTCAGCCGCGGTGGAAGGAGACCGTCTCCACGACGAGCAGGACGACGGAGACGATGTTGGCCAGCAGCGCGCCGCCGGAGAGCGAGACGACGCTCGCCGTCCAGGCCTCGTTCATGCCGGCGGTGGAGACGTACGTGGCATAGCCGAACATGAGCGCGGCGCCGATCAGCTGCAGGTCCGCGACCAGGCTGGTGGCCAGGTGGACCGCGCCGATCTGGGTGCGGTCGCCGAACTTCAGCACCGTCGCGATCAGGTTGACCACGACCGCCGCGAACAGCTCGTAGGGGTTGTGCAGCTCCGGGTTGCCGATGTCCCCGATGAAGAAGCCGAAGTTCAGCGTGGCCGCGAGCAGCACGAAGAAGCCGAAGACCACTTTCTCCAGGTTCACGTGCACCTCCCGCCGTCGTCTGCCGCTGATCTTGGCCCGACGGCCGCACTTCCGCGCTCCGAACCACACCGGAGGGTGGATGCAGCGAGCGCCCCCGTCCGGGAGAGGGGACTCGACGACGGCCCCTCCCGGGCGCCTCGGCCCCCTCCCAGTGACCGCGACGGACCTCGACCGTGACGTCGTGAGGCTTGGACCCCTCCGCGTCCGTAGGGTCCGGCCGGTGACCTGGAAG
>DASQTE010000287.1:0-8559 GCA_035642035.1 Blastococcus sp. | reverse complement strand
CCCCGCCGAGACGCAGGAGATGGCGTGCTCGGCGCTGCGGCCCCCGAACACGACCGCGATCCGAATCCGGCCCGACCTGGTGCCTGCCATCCCGCTCATCACCGCGACCCTAGTGGAGCGGGTGTGACAACCTCGTCGCGTGCACGAGGACGCCCTGACGACGGCGACCGACGCGTCGTCCCCCCGGTTCTCCCTCGGCACGCGCCTGGCGGGCGCCGCCGTGCACCTCTACACCGCCAGCGGCTCCGTCCTCGGCCTGCTGATCGTGCTGGCCGCCTTCGAGGGCGACGTCGAGGCGGCGCTCTGGCTGGGGCTGGCCACGCTCTTCATCGACGGCACCGACGGCATGCTGGCCCGCAGGTTCCGGGTCAAGGAGTCGATCCCGTGGTTCGACGGCGCCCTGCTGGACAACATCGTCGACTACCTGACGTACGTCTTCGCGCCGGTCGTGCTGCTGTGGACCACCGGTCACCTGCCTGAAGGCGCACCCGGCTGGGCCCTCGCGGCGCTCCCGCTGCTGGCGTCCTGCTACCAGTTCTGCCGGGTGGACGCGAAGACGGCCGACCACTTCTTCCTCGGCTTCCCGAGCTACTGGAACGTCGTCGCGTTCTACGTGATCGTGCTCGACACCAGCGAGCTGGTGACCGCCGTGTCGATCGTCGTCTTCGCGGTGCTCGTCTTCGTGCCGATCCGGTACCTCTACCCGTCCCGGATGCGGGCGCTGCGGGGGCTGACGCTCGCGCTCAGCCTGGTGTGGCTGATCACCTACGCGGTCCTCGTGGTGCAGCTGCCCGACCCGAACCCGGTCGTCGTCGCGATCTCCCTGGCCTACGTCGTCTACTACTGGGGGCTCAGCTTCTGGATGACGGCACGAGGCGCCGGCGCGCGCCGTGCCGCACGCTCAGTCGAGGGCAACCAGGGCGACTGACAGGTCCTCGACGAGGTCGGCGGTGTCCTCGATGCCGCAGGAGAGGCGTATGAAGCCGGGCGGCACCGCGTCCGCGCCCCACTGGGCGCGGCGGTCGATCGTGCTGTGCACGCCGCCGAAGCTGGTGGCCGCGGTCCACAGGCGGGTCCCGGCGAGCAGCCGCGCGACCGCCTCCTCGCCGGCGAGCTCGGCCGACACCACGCCGTTGGGCCGCAGCATCTGCCGCGACGCGAGCGCGAAGGACGGGTCCTCCGGCCGCCACGGCCACCGGACGCCGCTGACGGCCGGACTGGCCGTCAGCAGGTCCGCCACCGCGGCGGCGTTCGCCGCCTGGCGGGCCAGCCGCAGGTCGAGGGTGCTCATCGAGCGGTGGCCGAGCCACGCCTCGAAGGGGCCGGGCGTGCCGCCGGTCCGGTCGCGGAAGCCCTTGAGCCGCGCGAAGAGCTCGTCGTCGGCCGTGCTCACGTGCCCGAGCAGCAGGTCGCTGTGCCCCGTCAGCGCCTTGGTGTCGCTGCCGACGGTCATGTCGGCGCCCAGGGCCAGCGGCCGCTGCCCCAGAGGGGTGGCCGTGGTGTTGTCGACCGCCACGAGGGCGCCGGCTGCCTTCGCCGCCCGGGCCACGGCGGCGATGTCGCAGACGTCGAGCTGGGGGTTGCTCGGCGACTCGAGCAGCACGAGGCGGACGCCGTCCAGCCCGCCGGTCGAGGCGAACTCCGCCACCTCCAAGGTCGGCACGTACGTCACCTCGATGCCGAACCGCTCCAGCTCCTCGGCCGCGAGCAGCCGGGTCGTGTAGTAGCCGTCCGACGGCAGCACCACGCGGTCGCCGGAGCGGGCGCACGCGAGGACCGCCGCCGTCAGGGCCGCCATCCCGGTGGCGAAGGAGAGGCAGCGGCCGCCGTCCAGCTCACCCACGGCGCCCTCGAAGTCGCGCAGGCTCGGCTGCTCGGTCCGGGCGTACGCGTCGGCCCCGCCTGCGCGGGGCGGCGAGTCGGCCAGGTGGAACGGGGCGGCGAAGACCGGCGAGGGCCGCAGCGGGGCGCCCGCGACCGGGGTGCCCTCCCCCGCCCGGACCGACCGGGTGCCGTCCCCCCAGGAGCCTCCGCTCACTCCGGCTTGGCCTCGCGGGACATGATCTCGCGCACCATCTGGGCGGGGGCCTCGCCCTCGTGGCAGACCCGGACGACCGCCTCGGTGATCGGGACGTCGATGCCGTGGGCCCGGGCGAGGTCGAGCACCGAGCGGCAGCTCTTCACGCCCTCCGCCGTCTGCCGGGTGCTCTCCTGCACCTCCGCGACCGACATCCCGCGGCCCAGCTTCTCGCCGAAGGTCCGGTTGCGGGACAGCGGGGAGCTGCAGGTGGCCACCAGGTCGCCGAGCCCGGCCAGCCCGGCGAAGGTGGTGAGCTCCGCGCCGAGCGCCATGCCCAGCCGGGCGGTCTCGGCCAGCCCGCGGGTGATCAGCGAGGCGCGGGTGTTGTCGCCGAAACCGAGCCCCTCCGCGATGCCGCAAGCGAGCGCGATGACGTTCTTGACCGCGCCGCCGAGCTCGCAGCCGACCATGTCCGGGTTCGTGTACGGCCGGAAGTAGCGCGTGTGGCACGCGGCCTGCAGCCGCTCCGCGCGCCCGGTGTCGGGGCAGGCGATGACCGTGGCGGCCGGCTGCTCCTCGGCGATCTCGCGGGCCAGGTTCGGCCCGGACAGCACCGCGACGCGGTCGGTCCCGGCGCCGGTGACCTCGCAGATGACCTCGCTCATCCGCTTGGTCGACCCCAGCTCGATGCCCTTCATCAGGGAGAGCAGCGTGGCGTCGCGCGGCAGCAGCGGGGACCAGTCGGTGAGGTTGCCCCGCAACGACTGCGACGGGACGGCGAGGACGACGACGTCGGCGTCGATCAGCGCCTCGGCCGCGTCCGCGGTGGCCCGCACGGCGGACGGCAGCCGCACCCCCGGCAGGTAGTCGCGGTTCTCGCCGTCCTCGGTGATGCTCTTGGCCAGCTCGGGACGGCGCGCGTGCAGCATCACGTCGCAGCCGGCGTCGGCGAGCACCTTCGCGAACGTGGTCCCCCACGACCCGGCCCCCAGGACCGCCGCCCGCGTCATGCCGCGGTCCCGGACAGGTCGCCGGGGAGCTCGCGCCGGGGGCGGGGGTGGAAGGTGCGCGGTGCGGGCTCGCCCCGCAGCTCGGCCAGCTCGTCGCGGACGCGGGTCATGATCAGGTCGGTCGTCTCCCTCAGCAGTTCGACGCTCAGCGGCGCACCGGCTCGCACGGCGGCCCGCTGGGCGGACAGGTCCACCGCCTCGCCGACCGAGTACTCGGCCGGCGAGCGGAAGCGCAGGTTGAGCTTCTTGCGGTGGTAGTCGTGGACCCGCTGCGGGCCCCACTGGGCGACGGGCAGCACGACCGCGTCGGTGGTCAGCGCGAGCCGCGCGACCCCGGTGCGTGCCTGCATCGGCCACCACTCCGGGTCGCGGGTCACCGAGCCCTCGGGGTAGATCACCACGAGGTTCCCGGCGTCCAGGTCGGCCTTCGCCGCGTCCAGCGCCTCGTGGGCGTCGGCGGAGAACCGGGCAACCGGGATCTGCCCGGCGCTGCGCAGCAGCGTGCCCGCGAATCCCTTGAACACCGACTGCTTGGCCAGGAAGTGCGGCAGCCGGCCGGCGTCGAACACCAGCCGCGCGCAGGCGAGCGGATCGAGGACCGAGACGTGGTTGGCGACCAGCAGCACCGGTCCGGTCGCGGGGAGCCGCTCGGCGTGCCGGTAGCGCAGCCGGAACATCAGCGAGGCGACGGGGTGGACGACGACGATCGCGGCGACCATGCCGTAGGTCAGCCGGCCGCGGGTGCGCCACTTCGGGGGACGTGCCGGCCGGTCGACCGCCGACGGCCCGCCCACCCCCGCGCCGCCCGAGGACGTCTGCTCCGCCATCGGCCGCCTCCCCTCGTCCCGTGTGATCCTGCCCATGATCGACCCTGCACCCCCTCCCGGACTGCACCGGGTCCCTCGCGCAGTCCTCACGTCACCCGTCCGTGATCTGCGCTCGGACCCGGATGTGCTCACATGGGGCCGTGCACAGCTGGTCGGTCGTCGTCCCCGCGAAGCGGCTCGACGTCGCCAAGACCCGGCTGCGGCCGCTCACCGCCGGGCGGGACGACGCCGAGGCGGCGCACCGGGAGCTCGTGCTGGCCCTGCTCGCCGACACGGTCGCGGCCGCGATCGCCTGCCCCGCCGTCGGGACCGTGGTGGTCGTGACCGACGAGCCCGCGGCCGCCGACGTCGTCCGCGGGCTGGGCGCGCGCACGGTGCCCGACGAGCCCGACCGCGGACTCAACCCCGCGCTGGAGCACGGGGCGCGCAGCGCCCCGGGGACCGCGGTCGCCGCGCTGTCCTCCGACCTGCCGTCCCTGCGACCGGGCGAACTCGCCGCGGCCCTGGAGGCCGCCTCCGACTCGTCCCGCGGGTTCGTGGCCGACGCGCAGGGCACCGGGACGACGCTGCTCACCGCCGTCGGCACCGACCTCCGGCCGGCGTTCGGTCCCGGCTCGGCCGAGGCGCACCTGGCCGGGGGCGCCGTCGCGCTGACCGGTCCGTGGCCGGGCCTGGTCCGCGACGTCGACACGGAGGCCGACCTGCGGGCGGCGCTGCTGCTCGGGGCCGGCCCGCGCACGACGGCCCTGGTGGCCCACCTCGCCGGCTGAGGACCCGGCGAAGTTGATCACTCGCCGTTCACCCGGGTGCGGCACGATGAGCCGGTGCCTCCCGAGAGCCCGTCCCGGACCAGTCCCCTGCCGGCCGACCGCTTCCTGAACCGGGAGCTCTCCTGGCTGGACTTCAACGCCCGCGTCCTGGAGCTCGCCGAGGACGCGGACAACCCCCTGCTGGAGCGGCTGAAGTTCCTGTCCATCTTCGCCAGCAACCTCGACGAGTTCTTCATGGTCCGGATCGCCGGGCTCAAGCGCCGGCAGACCACCGGGCTCACCATGCGCTCCCCCGACGGCCTCACCATCCGCGAGCAGCTCGAGCTGATCACCGCCCGCACCCAGGAACTGGTGCAGCGGCACGCCGACGTCTTCATCAAGGACGTCGCCCCGCGGCTGGAGGACGTCGGCGTCCGGATCGTCTCGTGGTCGGAGCTGGCCGACGACGACGCCCGCCGGCTGCGCGAGTACTTCCGCGACCAGGTGTTCCCGGTGCTCACCCCGCTGGCCGTCGACCCGGCGCACCCGTTCCCCTACATCAGCGGGCTGTCGCTGAACCTGGCCGTGTCCGTGCGCGACCCCGACTCCGGCAACCCGCGGTTCGCGCGGCTCAAGGTCCCCAACAACGTCCCGCGCTTCATCCCGGTCGGCCCCGCCGCGACGACCACGACGTTCCTCCTGCTCGAGGACCTCATCTCCGCGCACCTCACCCAGCTCTTCCCGGGCCTGGACGTGCTCGACCACCACCTGTTCCGGGTCACCCGCAACGCCGACCTCGAGGTCGAGGAGGACCGCGACGAGGACCTCCTGCAGGCCCTGGAGCGGGAGCTGGCCCGCCGCCGCTTCGGCCCGGCGGTGCGCCTGGAGGTCACCGACTCCATGGACCCGCAGATCCTCGAGGTGCTGCTCTCCGAGCTCGAGATCAGCCCGGCCGACGTCGTCACCGTCCCGGGCCCGCTGGACCTGGCCGCGCTCATGGCGCTGTACGACCTGGACCGGCCCGAGCTCAAGGACGAGCCGTTCGTGCCCGCCACCCACCCGCGGCTCTCGGAGGGCGAGACGCCCAAGAGCGTGTTCGCCACCCTCCGCGAGGGCGACGTCCTGGTCCACCACCCCTACGACTCCTTCGCCACCAGCGTGCAGCGGTTCATCGAGCAGGCGGCCGCCGACCCGAACGTCCTGGCCATCAAGCAGACGCTGTACCGCACCTCCGGCGACTCCCCGATCGTCAACGCGCTCATCGACGCCGCCGAGGCCGGCAAGCAGGTGGTGGTCCTCGTCGAGATCAAGGCGCGGTTCGACGAGGAGGCCAACATCACCTGGGCCCGCTCGCTGGAGCGGGCCGGCTGCCACGTGGTCTACGGCCTGGTCGGCCTCAAGACGCACTGCAAGACGGCGCTCGTGGTCCGCCGCGAGCACGGTGTGCTGCGCCGCTACTGCCACATCGGGACCGGCAACTACAACCCGAAGACCGCCCGCATCTACGAGGACCTCGGCATCCTGACCGCCGACCCGCGGGTGGGCGCCGACCTCACCGACCTGTTCAACACCCTCACCGGCTACTCGCGGCAGACCAACTACCGGATGCTCATGGTCGCGCCGCACGGCATCCGCACCGGGCTGCTGGAGAAGATCCGCCGGGAGGCCCGGCACGCCGCCGAGGGGAAGCCCTCGGGCATCCGGTTCAAGCTCAACTCCCTGGTCGACGAGCGGATCACCGACGCGCTCTACGAGGCCTCGGCCGCTGGTGTGTCGGTGGAATTGCTCATCCGCGGCATCTGCGCGCTCCGCCCGGGGGTGCCGGGGCTGTCCGAGACGATCCGGGTCCGCTCGATCGTGGGCCGCTTCCTGGAGCACTCCCGCGTCATGTCGTTCCTCAACGACGGCGACGAGGAGTGGTGGATCGGCAGCAGCGACCTGATGCACCGCAACCTGGACCGCCGCGTCGAGGTGCTGCTGCGGGTGTGCGACGGGCACGCCCGGCGCCAGCTCGCCGACATGTTCGACACCGCGATGGCACCCGACGTCCGCAGCTGGCAGCTCGGCGGCGACGGCGGCTGGACCCGCACCGGTGACCTCGACTACCAGGCGCAGCGGCTGGCGCAGGTCGGTGAGCACGCTGGCTGATCCCGCGCGGACCGTCGCGGCGGCCGGCGGCGCGGTGTGGCGGCCGTGCGTGGACGGCGGCGGGCTCGAGGTCGCCGTCGCCCACCGCCCGCGCTACGACGACTGGTCGCTGCCCAAGGGCAAGCTCGACCGCGGCGAGCACGCGCTGCCCGCGGCCGTCCGGGAGGTGCGCGAGGAGACCGGCCTCGAGGTGGTCGTCGGCCGGCGCAGCATCCGCACCGGCTATCCGGTCGCCGAGGGCCTGAAGCGGGTCGACTACTGGGTGATGCAGGCCGTCGGCGGCGTCTTCGAGCCCAACGACGAGGTGGACGAGCTGCGCTGGCTCCCGCCCGCGGACGCGGCGGCGCTGTGCAGCCACGAGCACGACCGCGCGGTGGTCGCCGACCTGATGCGCGACGACGTGCCGCGGATGCCGACGCTGCTGCTCGTCCGGCACGGGCACGCCGGCAGCCGCCGCGACTGGGACGGCCCCGACGACCTCCGGCCGCTCGACGGCCGCGGCCGGCGCGAGGCCGCACGACTGGCCGAGGTCCTGCCCGCGTTCGCGCCGACCACGGTGATGTCGGCCCGGCGGACGCGGTGCGAGGAGACGGTCGCCCCGCTCGCCGAGCGGCTGGGTCTGCCGGTGGAGCCGCTCGACGAGCTCGGCGAGGAGGAGTTCGCCGCCGACCCCCAGGCGGGGCTGGCCGTCGTCGAACGGCTGCTCGCCCCGCGGCCGGCGCCCGGCGTCACCGTCGTCTGCAGCCAGGGCGGGGCGATCCCCTCGGTGCTGCTGAGCCTCGGCGTGCGCTGGGAGGGCGTCTCCGGTCGGCTCTACCCGCCCGCGGCCAAGGGCAGCGTGTGGGTCCTGGGCGGCCGGCCGGGTGCGCTGAGCGCCGACTACTACCGGGACGTCGACGCCGACCCGGACGCTCCCGCGACGTGACGTGCTGGAACGGCCCCCTTCAGGGTCCCGCGACGAGCGTGCGAGTCGTGGGGGGAAGGGGGTCCTTCGTCCGGGGCAGCCAGGCCGGCCGGGTGGCCTCGAACGCCTCGATGTCGTCGAGGTTCCGCTCGGTGAGGCCGACGTCGTCGAGCCCCTCCAGCAGGCGCCAGCGGACGTAGTCGTCGATCTCGAACGGCACCGTCACGTCGTCGTAGGTGACCTGCTTGGACTGCAGGTCGACCGTCACCTGCGTCGCCGGGTCGGCCTCGATCGCGGTCCACAGCGCCTCGACCTGCTCCTGCGGGAGCACGACGGTCAGCAGCCCCGCCTTCGTCGAGTTGTTGCGGAAGATGTCGGCGAACCGCGAGCTGATGACCACCCGGAAGCCGCCGTCCAGCAGGGCCCAGTTCGCGTGCTCCCGCGAGGAGCCGGTGCCGAAGTCGGGCCCGGCCACCAGGATCGACGCGTCGGCGTACTGCGGCTGGTTGAGGACGAAGTCCGGCTCGTTGGTCCGCCAGGCCACGAAGAGGCCGTCCTCGAAGCCGGTCCGGGTGATCCGCTTGAGGTACTCGGCCGGGATGATCTGGTCGGTGTCGACGTTCGAGCGACGCAGCGGGGCGGCGGTGCCGGTGTGGGTGGTGAAGGCGTCCATCGGGCTCAGACTCCAGCGTTCTCGAGGTCGGCGGGGGCGGTCAGCTTCCCCGTGAGGGCGGTCGCGGCGGCGACGGACGGCGACACCAGGTGGGTGCGCCCGCCCTTGCCCTGCCGGCCCTGGAAGTTCCGGTTGCTGGTGGAGGCCGACCGCTCGCCGGGCTTGAGCTGGTCGGGGTTCATGCCCAGGCACATCGAGCACCCCGCGCCGCGCCACTCGGCGCCGGCG
>DASQTE010000286.1:0-5057 GCA_035642035.1 Blastococcus sp. | reverse complement strand
ATGGCCATGTCCGGGGCCGAGATCGATCTCACCGGCATCCCGCAGTCGGCGCAGGGCATCGACCTCACGCTGCGCGTGCTGATGGGCGGCGCGGCCGTTCGTGTACGGCCGGAATGGCGCGTCTGGTGGCAGTTCCGGGGCGTCGGCGGGATGGGCGGCGACGGCGTCGTGCAGCGCACCCACGACGAGCACGCGGCCGACGTGCGCATCCACGCCGTCGTCGTGCTCGGCGGCATCGGCGTCGAGGCCGGCTGACCTCAGCAGAAGCCGGGCGTGCCCTGCCAGGCGATCTCGGCCGGCGGGACGTCGTCCCGCAGGACGGTGCCCTCGATCAGCCCGTAGGGCCGGTCGTCGGCGTGGTAGACGACGGCGCCCTTCCCGTCCGGGGCGTTGTCCAGCCCGAAGGCGGACAGGTCCTGCAGGAAGTGGTGCCGGTTGGGCATCGACATCCGGATCTCGGCGACCGAGGTGAAGCGCTCGAGGACCGCCTCGCCCATCGCGTAGAGCGACTGCTGCAGGGCGAGGGAGTGCGTCGACGCAAACGTCTCCAGCAGCGCGTTGCGGACGCCGGCGAAGGAGGCGTCGAAGTCGACGTCGAGGCCGGTGTAGCGCCAGCGCGCGGTCACCGCCGTCGCCAGGATGCGGTCGTCGGTCTCCGCCAGGGTCGTGTACCGGTCGCGCGGGAAGCCCCAGAACTCCGACCCGGTGGTCTTCAGGACGACGAGGTCGGTCAGCCCGGCCAGCACGTGCGCGTCCCCGCCGTCCACGGTCACCACCGCCGTCCGCACCTCGGCCCCAGACTTGCGGAACGAGTGGTCGTGCTCCGCGCCGCCGACGGCGATCCGCTCCCAGCCGTAGGACTCGACCGCGACCCGCGCTCCGGAGATCCAGTCGTAGGAGCCGGCGAAGTGCCGGGCCAGCCGCAGGCCGAACTCCTCCGGCGTCCCGACGCCGTCGCGGGCGAAGGCGAACACGGTGTTCTTCTGCGCGTCGGTGGTGAGCACGTGCGCGTTGTCGCCGGCGGTGTGCGCGGCGGCGAAGTCCCCGCGCAGGCTCGAGCTGACGTTGAGATCGACGAGCGTGTGGCGCGGCGAGCTCCGGTCCACCGCGACGACGCGGACCTCCGCCTTCCCGTACTGGTTCGGTCCGAGCGTGATCCCCATGTCAGCAGCCTCCAGGGCGGGTGTGTCGCGGATGTTGCACGTGGAACCGTTCCCTCAGTTCAGGGCGCCGACCGCCGTCCCGAGGAAGTCGACGACCTCGGCGGCGCCCGCGCCGTCCGGATCCTGCTCGGGGTCGTAGATCGCCACGCTCAGGCCGATGCAGCCGGGGACGGGAAGGGCGGATCGGACGACGTCTCCGAGCTGCGGCCAGGTGAGGCCACCCGGGTCGTCAGGGACCCCGGGGAGGCCCTGCGCGGGGAACACCGCCGGGTCCAGGACGTCGAGGTCGACGTGCAGCCACCACGCCCGCCCGCCCGAGGCGACGTGGGCGGCCGCCGCCCGCCCGCAGGTGGCCGGATCCGCGGCCACCTCGGCGAGGTCCCGCACCCACACGCCCGCGTCCCGGAGCGTCCCGACGTTGAACCGCGCGCGCCAGTCCCGGTCCCGTGGGCCCAGCACCGCCAGGGCGGGGCGGGGCAGCACCCCGGTCCGTCGGCGGAGCGGCCCGGTCAGCAGCCGGCCGGTCAGCCCCAGGAGCAGCCCGAGCTCCGCGTTGGCCGCCTCGCCGTCCTCCGAGACGTCCAGCGGCATGGTGTCCTCGTGGCCGTCGAGCACGAGGAGGCCGACGTCCCGCAGGCCGCCGATCGACCCGAGCAGCGTGCTGCAGTCGCCACCGTGGACGAGCGGGAACCGGCCCGCACCGACGGCGGCAGCCACGCGATCGGCCACGGCGTCGACCATCGCGACCAGCGCGGCCTCGTTGAGCAACCCGGTGTCGGGACCGCGGCCCGGATCCGGCGCCGGCAGGTCGAGGACCGTGTCCCCGACCTGGGACCCGGGGAACGCGGTCGCCAGGCCGGCCCGCCGCAGGGCGTCCGCCGCCAGCGCCTGGTTCCCCGGCCGCCCGTAGCCGTCGAAGGGGACGCCGATCAGCTCGATCTCCACCACATGACTCCTGGTCGGACGTCGCGGTCAGCTGCCCCGGTAGGTCGAGTACGCGAACGGCGCGAGCAGCAGCGGCACGTGGTGGTGCTCGGCGGGCTCGACCACGGTGAAGGTGAGGACCACCTGCGGGTAGAAGGCCTCGCGGCCCTGCTCGGCGAACCACTGCCCGGTGGCGAACTCGAGGCGGTGGGTGCCGGCGCCGGTGGCGTCCTCGGTGAGCCGGCAGCGGCCGTCCCGGTCGGTGACGCCGTCGGCGACCAGCTCGTCACCGGCGAGCAGCCGGACGGCGATCCCCGCGGCCGGGCGGCCGAGCACCGAGTCGAGCACGTGCGTCGAGACGCTCATTCGTCCTCCTCGCTGGCGCTCGTCGGTCGCATTCGCGACGCTGCTCTGCCCCCGCGTGAGCTCGCAAGCTCGCTCACGAGACGAGGGCCCGCACCCGGAGCGCCGTGATCTGCGCCAGCTGCTCGATGACCTCGGCCCGCTCGGTCTCCTCGTCGTTGCCGAGCCGGCGTTCCAGCTCGGCCAGCATCTCGTCCGGCGTCCGGCCGGACGCGCGGATCAGGAAGACGTGGTCGAAGCGGTCCTCGTAGCGGCGGTTGCCGTCGACGAAGGCCTCGCGGGCGGCGGCGTCGGCACCGGCCATCGAGCTCTGCTCCCGCCGTGAGGACTCGGCCTCGGCGGAGGAGCCCTCGACCCGGTCGCCGATCCGCGGGTGGGCCGCCAGCGCGACGGCGACGTCGTCCCAGGGCAGGGCGCGGGCGACCTCCTCGGCGCGGCCCACCAGCGTCTCGACGTCCCGGTACGGGCGGCCGGCGACGATCTCGGCGGCGAAGCGCGCGGCGGCGTTGCAGGACCGGAGCGCCTGGACGGCCCGGTCGGCGGGCTCGTCGTTGAAGTCGTCGAGGGTTGCCACGGTGAGAGGATGCCAGTTCCGCTGGTCGAGAGAGGGTCCGTGAATGGCTGACGTGCGTGTGGAGGGCCCAGCGGTCGAGCGGGCCGAGGAGATCCTGACGCCGGACGCGCTGGCGTTCGTCGCCGACCTGCAGACCCGGTTCGGCGCCCACCGCGACGCGCTGCTGGCTGCGCGCGCCACCCGCCGGGCCGAGATCGCCGCCGCCCGGCGGATCGACTTCCGCCCCGAGACCGAGGCCGTGCGCACCGGCGACTGGCAGGTGCCGCCGCCCCCGCCCGGGCTGGTCGACCGGCGGGTGGAGATCACCGGCCCGACCGAGCCGAAGATGGCGATCAACGCGCTCAACTGCGGCGCGAACGTCTGGCTGGCCGACCTCGAGGACGCCAACACCCCGCACTGGCGCAACGTCGTCGGCGGGCAGGTCGTGCTCAAGGACGCCGTCCGTCGCACGCTGTCGTTCACCAGCCCGGAGGGCAAGGAGTACCGGCTCCGCGAGGACGGCGAGCTGCCGACGATCGTGCCGCGGCCGCGGGGCTGGCACCTCCCCGAGCGGCACCTGCTGGTGGACGGCGAGCCGGCAGTCGGCGCCCTCGTCGACGCGGGTCTCTACCTGTTCCACAACGCCCGCGAGCAGCTCGACCGCGGCAGCGGCCCGTACCTCTACCTGCCCAAGATGGAGGGCCATCTCGAGGCCCGGCTGTGGGCGCTCGTCTTCGACCACACCGAGCAGGTGCTGGACCTCCCGACCGGGTCGATCCGCGCCACGATGCTGATCGAGACGATCCCGGCGGCGTTCGAGATGGAGGAGATGCTCCACGAGCTCGGCTCCCACGCCGCCGCGCTCAACGCCGGCCGCTGGGACTACCTGTTCAGCGTCATCAAGGTCTTCCGCGACGCCGGACCGGGGTTCGTGCTCCCCGACCGCGCCGCGGTGACGATGACCGCCCCGATGATGCGCGCCTACACCGAGCAGCTCGTCGCCGTCTGCCACCGTCGCGGTGCGCTGGCCATCGGCGGCATGGCGGCGGCCATCCCCAGCCGCCGCGACGCCGAGGCGAACGAGCGGGCACTGGCCAAGGTCCGCGACGACAAGACCCGCGAGGCCGGTGACGGCTTCGACGGCTCCTGGGTCGCCCACCCCGACCTGGTCGGCATCTGCCGCGAGGTGTTCGACGGCGTGCTGGGCGACCGGCCCAACCAGCTCGACCGGCAGCGGGACGACGTCTCCGTGACCCCGGAGCAGCTGCTGGACGTGGCCGGCGTCCCGGGTGAGCGGACCATGGCCGGGCTGCGGGCGAACGTCGAGGTCGCGATCCGGTACTTGGCGGCCTGGCTGGCCGGCGACGGCGCCGTCGGCATCCACGGCCTCATGGAGGACGCCGCCACCGCGGAGATCAGCCGCTCGCAGGTGTGGCAGTGGATCAACGCCGGCGTCGAGCTGGACACCGGTGAGACGGTCACCGCGGAACTCGTCCGCCGCGTGATCGAGGAGGAGGTGGCGGGGATCGGCGGGCTGGACCGGCTCGACGACGCCCGGCAGCTGTTCGAGCAGGTGGCGCTGGCCGACGACTTCCCGGACTTCCTGACCCTGCCCGCCTACGCGATGGTCGAGTGAGCGGCGAGGGGAGACGGAGGATGACCGGTCTGGACGAGAGCGTCTACGCCGAGCTGGACCGGTTGCTCACGCCGGTCGATGCGCTGCGGCTGACCCGGTACCCGGGGGAGTGGCCGCAGCGGCAGCCGGTGCACACCTGCTACGTCCCCGCCGACGCCGTCGTCCCAGGACTGGCCGCTGCCTGGGGGAGCGCCGCCCTCGAGGCGCTCGACGAGCACGGGCTGCCCGACCTGGGCCTGGACCCGGAGCTGGTCGAGGACGCGCTGCCCCGCGTGCGGGCCAAGCTGGCCGCCGAACCGGTGGAGGACCTCCGGGTCGATGCCGAGGACGGCTACCGCGGCACGGCGGACCACGAGGACGACGACGTCCTCCGGGCGGCCGCGGTGGTGGCGGCCGACGTCGCGGCCGGGACCGCCCC
>DASQTE010000285.1:0-5446 GCA_035642035.1 Blastococcus sp. | reverse complement strand
CCGCTGCCGCTCCCGCCGCGGCCGCTCCCGCCGCGGCCGACGACGCCCGGCCCACCGTCGACCCGACCGCGCCGTCGCCCACGGCGCCCCTGACCGGCCGCCCACCGCAGGGCTCGGCCCCGGACGGCCGCACGGTCGGTGGCGAGGACCTCGACACCCGCGACGTCGTCGTGGCCGACGGCGCTCCGGCGCTCCCCGCCGGCCTGGCCGCGAACGGCTGGCTGGTTGCCGACGCCGGCACGGGCGACGTCCTGGCCGCGCGCGACCCGCACGGCCGCTACTACCCGGCGAGCACCCTCAAGACGCTGACCCTGCTGACGCTGGCCCCGCTCCTGGACCCGGCCACCGTGGTCGAGGGGACCGCCGAGGACGAGAACATCGAGGGCAGCCGCGTCGGCCTGGTGCAGGGCGGCCGGTACCCGGTGTCCCTGCTCTTCCAGGCCCTGGTGATGCAGTCGGGCAACGACGCGGCCAACGCCCTCGCCCGGGCAGCCGGCGGGGTGGCGGTGACCGTCGCGGCGATGAACGAGACCGCGGAGGACATCGGCGCCTACGACACCGTCGCCGGGACGCCCTCGGGCCTGGACGTCGCGGGGCAGTCGTCGTCGCCGTACGACCTGGCGCTCATCTTCCGGAGGCTGGTCGCCGACCCGGTCACCGCCGCGATCCTCACCACGCCGACCGCCGACATCCCGCCGGTCGAGGGGCGCTCCCCGGGCTACCAGATCCAGAACGAGAACCCGCTGGCCGGCACCCCGGGCAACCTCGGCGGCAAGACCGGCTTCACCGACGCGGCCCGGCACACCTTCGTCACCGCCGCCGAGCGGGACGGCCGCCGGATCGTCGTCAGCGTCATGGACACCGAGAACCGGCCGCTGCGCGCCGCGGACCAGGCGGCCCTGCTGCTGGACTGGGGCTTCGCCGTCCCGGCGGGCGTCGACCCCGTCGGCACGCTGGTGGCCTCCGGGGACCTGCCACCGCTGCCACCCACCGCGAGCGCGGCGCCGCGGACCCGCCAGCCGGCTGCCGCGGCGCAGGCCGCCGACCCGGAGGAGGCGCCGGACACCTGGGTGCCGCTGGCCCTGGGCGTCGGCGGGCTCGCGATCGTGACGGCGACCCTGGTCGGCCGCCGCCGCGCGGTCCGCGTCGTGCCGGTGCTCAGGCGGCCACCGGGGTCTCCAGCCGGGGAGGCGACACCGCCTCGATCCGCCGGAGGGTCGACGTCCACGCGGCCGTGAAGAACGCGAACCGGGCCACCAGGTTGATCCACACCAGCAGGCCGACGGCGCCGCCGAAGGCCGAGGCGGTCACGCTGTCGGAGATCAGCGAGAGGTAGTAGCCGCCGATCAGCTTGAGCGCCTCCACGCCGGCGGCGCCGAACAGCGCCCCCGGCAGCAGCAGCCGGAGCGGGTGGTTGACCGACGGCACCACCCGCAGCAGCCAGAGGAAGACGACGACGTCGGCGGCCACCGCGAGCGCGATGCCGAGGAGCCACGTCAGCACGCCGAAACCCGGCTCGTCCGCGAGCCCCACCAGGTCCAGCACCCACGACGTGGCCTGGGTGACGCCGCCGGTCAGGCCGAGGCTGGCCAGCCCCACCGCGCCGAGCGCGACCAGCGCGACCAGGTCCTGCAGGTTGTCGCGGAGGATGTCCGGCTCGTCCACGGTGCCCTTCCAGATCCGCTCCATCCCGATGCGGAGCTTGTCCATCGCCCGCAGCCCCGCGTAGAGGGAGCCGACGAGGCCGATCAGGCCGAGGACGCCGGCGTCGGCGATCGCGCCGTCCAGCTGGCGGACCAGCTCCTGGCCGACCGCGCCGGGGAAGGCGTCGCGGATGGCGTCGAACAGCTCCTCCTGCAGCAGCTCGTTGCCGGACAGGACCAGACCGATCACGGACGCGACCAGCAGCAGGACCGGGAACAGGCCGAGGAAGACGAAGTAGGTGACGCCCGCGGCCATGAGGTCGCCCTGGGTCCGCTGGTAGCGGCCGCCGGCGCGGGCCAGGTGGTCGAACCACCGGTACCGGCGCCGCAGGGCGGTGACGACGCCCTCCACCCAGGCGTAGGCCCGGTTCCACCAGGGCTCACGACCCGCGGGCTGCTCCGGCGGAGGGGAACTCACCGCCAGAGTCTGCGGGGTCGTCCGCTCCGGCGCGCTGCGGCGCCGGCGAGGCGGTCCGTCAGCCGGTCAGCGGGTACTCGCGCGCGACGGCCCACGCGCCGGTGGCGGTCTGCTCGAACTCGGTGAAGGCGGTGACCCGGAACTCGGCCGAGAGGTCGGCCAGACCGGAGTAGGCCAGCTCGAGCATGTCCTCGGGGACGTCGTGGGCCACGGTCACGTGCGGGTGGTACGGGAACGACAGCGACCGGGCGAGCGGTCCGCGGCGGACGTCGTTGGACAGCAGCTCGCAGTTGCCGATCCCCCGGGCGACGGCCACGAAGACGACGTCCGACACCGGCCGGAATGTGCCGGTCCCGAAGAGGTGCATGTCGAACGGCGGGTGGCAGCGGGCGACCTGGGCGAGGTGCGCGCTGATCGTCGTCCGGTCCGCGACGGCGACCTCGGTCGGCGGCAGCAGCGTCACGTGCGGCGGCACGAGGCTCGCCTGCGGGTCGCCCACCTTGGCCCGCCAGTCGACGAGCAGCTGGGCCCACGGCTCCGGGATGGCGACGACGATGCCGATCACGGTGCTCTCCGCCCGGGCGCTGCCGCGCGGGACGAAGGTGTCGTCGTTCACGGGCGGGCTCCCGCCGCCGGGAGGAACCCGGTGCGCTCGTAGACGGCGGTGACGGTGGCGCCGGCGACCTCCCGCGCGCGGGCGGCCCCGGCGGCGAGGATGCGCTCCAGCTCCGCCCGGTCGTCCAGCAGCTCCTGCGTCCGCGCACGGATCGGCGTGACGAAGTCGGTGACGACCTCGGCCAGCTCCTTCTTCAGGTCCCCGTAGCCGCGGCCGGCGAAGGTCTGCTCCAGGTCCGCCACGCTGGTCCCGGACAGGGCGCTGTGGATCGTCAGCAGGTTGGTGACGCCGGGCTTGTTCTCCGCGTCAGCCACGACCTCGCGGCCGGTGTCGGTGACCGCCGAGCGGATCTTCTTCGCCGTCACGTTCGGCTCGTCGAGCAGGAAGACGCAGCCGGCCGGGGGCAGGCTCTTGCTCATCTTCTTGTCCGGCGACTGCAGGTCGAGGATCTTGGCGGCGCCCGGCGGGATCTGCGCGGCGGGCACGGTCAGCGTGGGCCCGTAGCGGCTGTTGAAGCGGGTCGCGAGGTCGCGGGTCAGCTCGAGGTGCTGGCGCTGGTCCTCACCGACGGGCACCTGGTCGGCCTGGTAGACGAGGATGTCGGCGGCCTGCAGCACGGGGTAGGTGAACAGGCCGACCGAGGCGCCGGACGTCCCCTCCCGCTGGCTCTTGTCCTTGAACTGCGTCATCCGGCTGGCCTCGCCGAACCCGGTCAGGCACTCCAGCACCCACGACAGCTGCACGTGCTCGGGTACGTGGCTCTGCACGAACAGGCTGCTGCGCCCGGGGTCGACGCCGAGCGCCAGGAGCTGGGCGGCCGACGTCAGGGTGTTGCGGCGGAGCTCCGCCGGGTCCTGCGGCAGCGTGATCGCGTGCAGGTCGACGACGCAGTAGAACGCTTCCGCGGTGTCCTGCAGCGCGACCCACTGACGAAGCGCACCCAGGTAGTTGCCGAGGTGGAAGGAGCCCGCCGTCGGCTGGATGCCTGAGAGCACACGCGGAAGAGGCACGTCGGCCATCAAACCAGCCATGCGGGGCGCGCGTTCCGGCCTCCCCCGTTCCGATGACGTCAGACGACCGTGCTCGGGGCCCTGACCTCGTCGAGCGCCGCCAGGAACAGGTCGTCCTCCTCGGGGGTGCCGACCGTGACGCGGACGCCCTCGCCGGCGAACGGCCGGGTGATGACCGCCCGGGCCTCGAGTGCGGCGGCGAGCCCGGCGGCTTCCTCCCCCACGGCCAGCCAGACGAAGTTGGCCTGGCTGTCGGAGACGTCGAACCCGCGCTCGCGCAGTGCGCCGGTGAGCCGCTCCCGCTCGGTCGTGACGGCGGCGCAGCGGGCCCGCACCTCGTCCTCGCTCGACAGCGCGGCGACGCCCGCCGCCTGGGCGAGCATCGAGACGCTGAAGGGCACGTGCGTCTTGCGGACGGCGTCGGCCACGGCCGGGTCCTCCGCGATGAGGTAGCCGACCCGCAGCCCCGCCAGGCCCCACGCCTTCGAGAACGTGCGCAGGACGGCGACGTTCGGCCGGCCGCGCATGAGCGCGACGCCGTCGGGGACGTCGGGGTCGGTCACGAACTCGCGGTAGGCCTCGTCCAGGACGACCAGGGTCTGCGCGGGGACGGCGTCGAGGAAGCGCTCGAGGTCCGCGCGCCGGACCGCCGTCCCGGTGGGGTTGTTCGGGTTGCAGACGAACACCAGGCGGGTGGTGTCGTCGACGGCGGCGAGCAGCCCGTCGAGGTCGTGGGTGTCGGCCGGGCCACCGGACCGGCCCGGCACCAGCGGGACCTGGATCGCGCGGGCGCCGGCGACCCGGGCGAGCAGCGGGTACATCTCGAACGACCGCCACGCGAAGGCGATGCTCGTGCCCGGGTCGTTGTAGGCCTGGGCGAGCTCCTGGCACAGGGTCACCGCGCCGCAGCCGGTGGCCACCTGCGCGGGATCGACGCCGTACCGCTCGGCCAGGGCCTGGGTGAGGACGACGGCGCCGTTGTCGGGGTAGCGGTTGGTGTCCCCCGCGGCCGCGGCGATCGCCTGCACGACCGCGGGCAGCGGCGGGAAGGCAACCTCGTTGCTGGCCAGCTTCACCGCGCGGTCGACACCTATCTCGCGGGCGAGGTCGGCGGGGTTGCGCCCCGGCTTGTAGGCCGGCAGACCCTGCACGGCCGGACGTGGCTCGACCACTGCTCGCCCCTCTTCCCGACGGTCCTCCTAGGGTGACCGCCATGCGCGTACTCGTCGCCGGTGGAGCCGGCTACATCGGCAGCGTAGTGACGGCCGCCCTGCTGGCCGACGGCCACGAGGTCACGGTCCTCGACGACCTGTCGACCGGCCATGCCGACGCCGTCCCGTCCGGGGCGACGCTGGCGGCGGTCTCCCTGCACGACTCGGCGCCGGTGCTGGCCGACGTCCGACCCGAGGCGGTGCTGCACTTCGCCGCCAAGAGCCTCGTCGGGGTGTCGCAGCAGCAGCCCTACGAGTACTGGCACACGAACGTCGGTGGCTCGCTGGCGCTGCTCGAGGCGATGCGCGCGGTGGACTGCCGGCGGATCGTCTTCTCCTCCACCGCCGCGACCTACGGCGAGCCCGAGTCGGTGCCGATCCGCGAGGACGCGCCGACCCGGCCGACCAACACCTACGGGGCCTCGAAGCTGGCCGTCGACCACATGCTGACGTCGTACGCCGTCGCCCACGGGTTCGCCGCCGTCAGC
>DASQTE010000284.1:0-20325 GCA_035642035.1 Blastococcus sp. | reverse complement strand
GGCCCGCTCGAGGAACTGGATGTCGTCGATCAGCAGGAAGTCGATGTCCCGGTAGCGACGGCGGAAGTCCTCGGCCCGGCCGGAGTGCACCAGGTTGATGAACTCGTTGGTGAACTCCTCGGTGCTGACGTAGCGCACCTTGACGTTGGGGAACATCCGCGCCGCGTAGTGCCCGATAGCGTGCAGCAGGTGGGTCTTGCCCAGTCCCGACTCGCCGTAGATGAACAGCGGGTTGTAGGCGCGGGCCGGCGCCTCGGCGACGGCGACCGCCGCCGCGTGGGCGAACCGGTTGCTGTTGCCGATGACGAAGCTGTCGAAGACGTACTTGGGGTTCAGCCCCGGGTCCAGGCCGGCGGGCCGGCCGGACTCGGGACGGCGTCCCCGCCCTCCCCCGTTGGCGGCGCGCCCGCGCTGGTCGCCGCCGGACGGGGCGTCGAGGTCGAAGGGCAGGACGTCGGCCGCCCGGCCGTCGCCGGAACCGCCCCAGTCGCGGGCGGCGGGCTCGGCGCCCCACGTCGTGGTGGCCCAGTCCTCGGGAGCCCCGCGGTCGGCGGGCGCCCGCTCGGCCGGGCGCAGCTCGCGCACCTCGGAAGCCGCGCGGGCGGAGGCCTCCCCGGCCGGGTCGCGGTCCCACGGTGCGGAACCGACGGCATCGGTGCGCACCCCGAAGGCGCTGCGCCCGTCGTCGGCCCGGTCACGGCTGGCCCGGTCCTCCTCGGCGCGCTGCGCATCGAGGGCGGCTCCCGCCGCCGACCACGGACGCCGGGTCGGCTCGTCGTCCGCCGTCTCGGGCGGCGGGCCCGCCGGCGCGTCCTCGAGCTGGACGGCGACGCGGATGTCGCGGCCGAACTGCTCGGAGAGCGCCTCGGCGAGCACCCGGCGCATGCGGGACTCGAGCACGGTCTGCGTGAACTCGTTGGGCGCCGCGAGCACCGCGGTGTCCTCGACCAGCCCCAGCGGGCGGGTCAGGTTGAGCATCGCGTTCTGCTGAGGGGACAGGCTCGTCGCCAGCCGCTCGCGGATCTGGTCCCAGACGGTCGCCAGGTCCAGCGTGGCATCGGCCATGCCGTTTCGTCCTCCCCGATCGATGTCGACACCCCGGTCAGCTGTCCGTCCCCGGCGTCTCCGGCACCGCGGCACCGGTGGACAGGCCCTGAGGACTACCCGTTGTGGATGCGCGGACGCGCTGGGTCCACATCGGTGTCCACAGGCTGTGCACGGTCGGCGACGGATGCTGCCGGGCCGGGCGCCGGTCCGGCACCGATCGACATCGCTGCAGGTCGGAGGCCAGTGGAGCGGGAGAACGAGCGGTTCGACGGTCGGTTGACCGAGGGGGTCGGCCCGCGCGCCGTGACCCTGACGTCCGACGCGGAGCGACGGCGACGCTAACAGCCTCATCCACAGCCCGGCAACGATGCTGCGACGCGCCCGGGCGAGTCGGCTCCGGCGTGCCGCCTTTCTCCAGCGGGGTCGCGGGTGGACCATCAGCGGTCGGGATCCGACCGGTCTTCGGGGACGTGAGTTTCTCGGTTATGCTGGCGGGAGTCTGTGGACGGTTCCGACCCCCATCCCCACCCTCGCGGCGCGACCGTGCAGGTGGAGAGCGGGGTGTTCCGCTCCGCAGTGACCAGCTTCCGGGGTCGTCGGGACGCGGCACGTCGCCGTCCGTCCCGGTCGCCCCGCGCGCACCCGCCCACCGGTGGGTGCGCACCGCCGATGTCGTGTAGTGGGAGTACCTCGTGAGCAAGCGCACGTTCCAGCCGAACAACCGCCGACGGTCGAAGACCCACGGCTTCCGGCTGCGGATGCGTACCCGCGCGGGCCGGGCGATCCTCGCCGGCCGTCGGCGCAAGGGTCGCGAGAAGCTCTCCGCCTGACGTGCTGCCCGCGCAGGCACGCCTGCGCCGGCGTCCGGAGTTCACCGCGGTCGTCCGGTCCGGCAGGCGCGCCGGGCGGCCGACCATGGTGCTCCACTACCTCTCCGAACGGCCCGAGCAGCCGGGGAGCGGGTCTGCGTCCGGTGCCCCGGCATCCCCGACGACCCCACCCGGCGCCCGGGCCGGTTTCGTCGTCGGCAAGGCCGTCGGCAACTCGGTGGTCCGCCACCGGGTGACCCGGCGGCTGCGCGCCGTCGTGGGCCAGGAGCTCCACCGGCTCCCGTCGACCGCCGACCTCGTCGTCCGGGCGCGGCCGGAGGCCGGGACCGCCACCTCGGCGGTGCTGCACCGCGACCTGGTGTCCGGCCTGGACCGCCTGCTGGGCGAGCGGGTCCGGCACCCATGATCGGGCGCGCGCTCCTGGCCGTGATCCGCTTCTACTCGCGGGCGATCAGCCCTGCCCTCCCCCCGCGGTGCCGCTTCTACCCGACCTGCAGCGCCTACGCGGCCGAGGCCGTGGAGCGCCACGGCGCGGCGCGCGGGACCTGGCTGGCGCTGCGCCGCATCGTCAAGTGCGCCCCCTGGCACCCCGGCGGCGTCGACCTCGTCCCGGGCGCGGACCGCCGTCCCGGAACCGCAGGAGCCGGCCACTCGTCGAGCACTGCGGCGCCCGTTGCAGGGGCTCCCGCCCGACGTCCCCACCGAGCCACCCCGCCGGACCTCCGCCGGGCGAACGAGGAGTCCTCCGTTGCTTGACTGGCTGTACACCGCCATCTCCTGGGTAATGGCGCGGTGGCACTCGCTGTGGAACACGATCTTCGGCGACCCCGCGCCCGAGACCGCCCTGGGCGGGCTGGCCTGGGTGCTGGCGATCGTCTTCCTCGTGGTCACGATCCGCCTGATCCTCTTCCCGCTGTTCGTGAAGCAGATCAAGTCGCAGCGGGCGATGCAGGAGCTCCAGCCGGAGATGGCCAAGCTGCGCAAGCAGTACGGCAGCGACCGGCAGGGCCTGAGCCAGGCGATGATGGCGCTGCAGAAGGAGCGCGGGGTCAACCCGCTGGCCGGCTGCCTGCCGATCCTCCCGCAGATCCCCGTCTTCCTGTCGCTCTTCCACGTGCTGCGCCGGCTGCAGCCGGGCGCCCAGGGGCTCTACAGCTGGTCGGACGAGCTGACCGACGAGGCCGCCCGGGCCAAGTTCTTCGGCGCCCCGATCTCCGCCTCGTTCAACATGACCGGCGAGAAGGAAGCGGCGATCCTCGCCATCCCCGGGGTCACCTACCTGAACATCCGCATCGTCGCGTTCGTGCTGATCGTGGTCATGTGCTTCACGACGTACTTCACGCAGCGGCAGATCATGAAGCGCTCGGGCCCGGTCGAGGGCCAGGCCGCGATGGTGCAGAAGATCCTGCTCTACGTCATGCCGGCGGGCCTCTTCGTCTCGGGCTTCATCTTCCCGATCGGCGTCCTCCTCTACTGGATGACGAACAACCTGTGGACCCTGGGCCAGCAGTTCTTCATCCTGCGCAAGATGCCGCCGCCCGGATCGGACGCCGCCAAGGCCAAGGCGGCCGCCGAGAAGCCGGCCATCGACCCCAAGGCGCTCGCGCCGAAGCCGGGCGCCAAGCCGGTCCGCCCCAAGGGCGGCCGCCCCGCCGCGCCGCCGGCAACCACGCCGACCGCCGACGCCACGCCTGCCGCCGACGCCGCGCCTGCCGCTGACGCCACCCCCTCGCCGGACGGCGGGTCGTCGAACGGCAAGCCGCCGGGCAAGCAGGCGGGTGCCACGAAGGCCGGCCAGTCGCCGCCGAACCGGGGCAAGCGCAAGCGCCGCTGAGCGTCCCCGCGTCCACCCGACGCCCCTCGACCACCGGGTCCGCCCGGTTCGCCCGCACCGACCTGGGAGGAACCCCTGTGAGTGCCCCGCAGCAGCCCACCGACACCGCCCCCTCCGACACCGCCCCCTCCGACACGGCCGCCGCCGACGAGGCCGCGCCCGGCACCGTGCTCACGCCGGCCGCCAGTGGCGTCGGCGACCCGGACCTGGCCGTCGACGACGCCCTCAGCGCGGACGCCGTGCTCGACCCGGTGACCACCGAGACCCGCGGGGCCGATGAGGCGGACGAGGACGACGACGAGGACGGCGAGGACCTGCTCGTCCGCGAGGGCGACGTCGCCGGCGACTACCTCGAGCGCCTCCTCGACATCCTGGACAAGGACGGCGACATCGACCTCGACGTCGAGGGCGACCGTGCGTCGGTCGCCATCGTGGGCGGCAAGCTGACCGACCTGATCGGTCCCGACGGCGCGACGCTGGAGGCGCTCCAGGAGCTGACCCGGCTCGCCGTCGCCCAGTCCACCGGTGTGCGCAGCCGGCTCATGCTCGACATCGGCGAGTTCCGCGCCCGGCGGCGGGCCGACCTCACCGCGCTGGCCGGCGACACCGCCCGCCGGGTGGCCTCCAGCGGGCAGCCCGAGCGCCTGTCGCCGATGAACCCGTTCGAGCGCAAGGTCGTCCACGACGTCATCGCCGCGGTCTCCGGCGTGCACAGCGAGTCCGAGGGCGAGGAGCCGAACCGCCGCGTCGTGGTCCTGCCCGACAGGTGAGCGAGCTCGCGAGCTCACCCGCGGACGGAGCACCGCTGCTCATGCGCCTGACGAGCGGCAGCGAGGACGGCTCGTGACCGGTCAGGCCGATCCCGCGGAGGAGGGCGCTCCGCCGGCCCCCGAGTCGGCGGCGCGGGTCTTCGGGGACGCCCTGCCGCTGGCCGAGGAGTACGTCGCCCAGCTCGCCTCTGACGGCGTCGTCCGGGGCCTGATCGGCCCCCGCGAGGTGTCCCGCCTCTGGGAGCGGCACGTGCTCAACAGCGCCGCGGTGGCCGAGGCAGTCCCCCCGAACGCGCGGGTGGTCGACGTGGGCAGTGGCGCCGGACTCCCCGGGATCCCGCTCGGACTGGCCCGGCCGGACATCACCCTCACCCTCGTCGAGCCGATGGCCCGGCGCGTGGAGTTCCTCGACCAGGCGGTCGCCGCGCTCGGCACCGCCTCGGGGCGGTCCTGGCGCGTGGTCCGCGGGCGGGCCGAGGAGCGATCGGTGGCCAACGCGGTCGGGCAGGTCGACGTCGTGACCGCCCGGGCGGTGGCTCCGCTCCCCCGCCTCGTCGGTTGGTGCCGGGGCCTGATGCGGCCGGGGACGCAGCTGGTCGCCCTGGTCGGGGCCCGCGCACTGGAGGAGCTGCCGGGCATGCTCCCCGAACTCGCCGCCGCCGGCATGCAGAACGTCCACTCGCGGGCCGTCGGCGCAGACCTGGGCGACGCTGCCACTACCGTGGTGGTCATGACGCGCGGAGCACGGTGATGCCGCGCGTCCGCTGTTCCACGTGGAACAGGTACAGCCACACGACCCCGTTCCACGTGAAACGGCGCTTGTTCCTCGAGCGCTGCAGGAAGGACCCGAGATGACGGACCCGGGCGAGCGGCTGCGCAGCAGCCTCGCTGCCGACCAGGCGTCCTCCCCGTCCTCCGCCGGCATGGCCGACTTCGACAGCCCGATCGCCATGGAGGCGATGCGGGCGACGCGGGTGCTGCACGCCGCCGACCAGGAGCCGTTCCCGGCTCCGAACCGGATCCGGGTCATCACCATCGCCAATCAGAAGGGCGGCGTCGGCAAGACCACGTCCACGGTCAACCTGGGCGTGGCTCTGGCGCTCTACGGCCTGCGCACGCTGGTCATCGACCTGGACCCCCAGGGCAACGCCAGCACCGCCCTCGGCGTCGAGCACACCGTCGGGACCCCGTCGGTCTACGACGCCCTGGCCGGGGACAGCTCGCTGGGCGAGGTCGTGCACCCCACGACCGCGAGCCCGAAGCTGCTCTGCGTGCCGGCCACGATCGACCTGGCCGGCGCCGAGATCGAACTGGTCTCCGTCGTCGCCCGCGAGCACCGCCTCCGCCGCGCGATCGAGGCCTACGTGCACGAGCTCCCACCGGAGGAGCGGCCGCACTACGTGCTGATCGACTGCCCGCCGTCCCTTGGTCTGCTCACGCTCAACGCGCTGGTGGCCGGGGACGAGGTGCTCATCCCCATCCAGTGCGAGTACTACGCGCTCGAGGGTCTCGGGCAGCTACTCAACAACATCGACCTGGTGCGCCAGCACCTCAACCCGGGGATCTCCGTCCGGACGATCCTGCTCACCATGTACGACGGCCGGACCAAGCTCGCCGACCAGGTCGCCGACGAGGTCCGCAACCACTTCGGCGACCTCGTGCTGCCTGCCGTCATCCCGCGCAACGTGCGCGTCTCGGAGGCTCCGGGCTACGGCCAGTCCGTCCTGACCTACGACCCGGGGTCGCGGGGCTCGACGAGCTACGTCGAGGCGGCCCGGCAGCTGGCCGAGCGCGGGGTGGACCTGCCGCCGCTCGAGCGGACCGGGATGGTCGGCGTCACCGCCGCTCCGCCGGTCGCCGGGCTCTCCCTCGGCGACACGGCAGCGCCATCGATCAGCCATGCAGGAGAGTCAGTGAGCAGCCCACGGGTGAGCGGAGAGCGGTCATGACGAAGCGCGGCGGCCTGGGCCGGGGCCTGGCGGCCCTCATCCCCACCAGCGCTCCCCCCGAGCACACCGCGGCCGCCGCGGCGGCTCCCGCGCCGCAGCCGGCATCCACCGACGCTCCCCCGGTGTCCCTGGTGCCCGACCCGGCGCCGGCGGCCGAGCCCGCGGCGGCAGCTCCCGTCGACGACGGCGTCGGCGCGGTCGGCGTCCCGGGTGCGCAGCTGCGCGAGGTGTCGGTCACCGCCGTCCTCCCGAACCCGAAGCAGCCCCGGCAGGTCTTCGACGACGAGGCGCTGGAGGAGCTCACCTACAGCGTCAAGGAGTTCGGCCTGCTCCAGCCCATCGTCGTCCGGGAGAACGGGGACGGCGCGTACGAGCTCATCATGGGCGAGCGTCGTCTGCGGGCGGCCCGCGCGGCGGGTCTGGACACCGTGCCGGCCATCGTCCGTGACACCACCGACGACGCGATGCTGCGCGACGCTCTGCTGGAGAACATCCACCGCGTCCAGCTGAACCCGCTCGAGGAGGCCGCGGCCTACCAGCAGCTCCTGGAGGAGTTCGGCGCCACCCACGAGGAGCTCGCCAGCCGGATCGGCCGGAGCCGCTCCCAGGTCACCAACACCATCCGGCTGATGAAGCTGCCGGTGAAGGTGCAGACCCGTGTCGCCGCCGGCGTCATCTCCGCCGGCCACGCGCGGGCGCTGCTCGGCCTCCCCGACGCGGAGGCGCAGGACGCGCTGGCCACCCGCATCGTGGCCGAGGGGCTGTCGGTGCGGGCCACCGAGGAGGCGGTCGCGATGGCCGCCGCCGACCGGCCCACCGCCAAGCGGCGGGCCCGGAACATCTCGGCGCCGGGCGTCGAGGAGCTGGGGTCCCGGCTCTCCGACCGGTTCGAGACGAAGGTCAAGATCCAGATCGGGCGGTCGAAGGGGAAGATCGTCGTCGAGTTCGGCTCGGTCGACGACCTGCAGCGGATCATCGGCGTCATGGCGCCGGAGATCACCGGACGCCGTCCCGAGGCCTGATCCACCACCAGCAACGCCACAGGCCGGGTTACGTCACTTGACGTAACCCGGCCTGTGGCGTCGAGCGGGATCTGTCGTTCAGCGGACCGTCGCTGCTCGGCGCGCGAGCAGCCCGGCGAGCACCTCGCCGAGCTCGAAGCCGGCCGTCTCCACCGCCATCGGGAACATCGACGTCTCGGTGAGCCCCGGGGAGACGTTCACCTCGAGGAAGTGCACCGCGCCGTCGGGCGACACGATGGCATCGGTGCGGGACAGGTCGGCGAGGCCGAGCACCTCGTGCACCCGGACCGCCAGCGCGGCGGCGCGGGCTGCGACGTCGTCGGACACCCGTGCCGGGACGTGGTACTCGGTCAGCCCCGGGGTGTAGCGGGCGGTGTAGTCGAAGACGCCGGACGCCGGGGTGATCTCCACCGCGGGCAGCGCCTGCGGCCCCTCCCCCAGGTCGACGACGGAGATCGCCAGCTCGACGCCCTCGATGTACCGCTCGACCATCACCGTGTCGCCGTAGGCGAAGCAGCTGACCATGGCCGCCGGCAGCTCCTCGACGTTGCTCACCTTCTGCACGCCGAGCGCGGAGCCACCCGAGGCCGGCTTGACGATCAGCGGCAGGCCGAGCCGGGCGACCATCAGGTCGAGGACGGCGCCGGCGCCGAGCTCGCGGAACGTGCTGTGCGGCAGCGCCACCCAGTCCGGTGTGGTCGCACCGGCGGCGCGGACCACCGACTTGGCGGCCGGCTTGTCCCAGGCGAGCCGGCAGGCCGCGGCGGGCGATCCGACGTACGGGACGCCGGCGAGGTCCAGGACGGCCCGCAGGGCGCCGTCCTCCCCCGTGGCGCCGTGCAGGGCGATGAAGACCGCATCCGCGGGGGCCGCGGCCAGGCCGGGCAGCAGGTCCGCGTCGGCGTCGCGGAGCTCGGCGTCGACCCCGGCCCGGGCCAGCTCCTCCCAGACCTGGGTGCCGGAGGACAGGCTGACCTCGCGCTCGAAGTTCAGCCCGCCGCTGAGGACGACGGCGCGCAGACCGGAGCGTGCTGCGCCGGATGCGGGGGAAGTGGCGGTCGACTCCGTCATGCCCGTCCGTCCTCGTAGGTATCGCTGTTGGCGGGTCCGACGATGGTGCCCGACCCGGTGAAACGGGCCTCCGTGCCCGGCCGGACCGCGCGGAACGTGCCTGTGTCGACCTTGTCGAACGTGGAGTGCAGGTCCAGCTCGGCCTCGATGACGCGGGCCAGCCGGCGCACGCCCTCGCGGATCTGGTCGGGCTCGGGATAGCAGTAGGACAGCCGCATGTACTCCCGGCCGCTGCCGTCGGCGTAGAAGCCGATGCCGGGGACGTAGGCCACGAGCGCGTTCACGGCACGCGGCTGCATCAGCTTGGCGTCCAGGCCGTGCGGCAGCTTCAGCCAGACGTAGAAGCCGCCGTCGGGGCGCGTCCAGGTGGTGCCGGCCGGCATCATGGCGTCCAGCGACTCCAGCGTGGCGTCCCGCCGCTCGCGGTAGAGCTCGGTGAACAGCTTGATCTGCTCCCGCCAGGGCTGGGTGTCCAGGTAGCGCGCGACGGCGTACTGGGTCAGCGACGGCGGGCAGAGCACCTGCGCCTCGGTGGCGAGGACGAGCTTCTCCCGGACTGCGAGCGGCGCGAGCACCCAGCCGACCCGGAGGCCCGGCGAGAACGTCTTCGAGAAGGAGCCCAGGTAGATGACGCGCTGCGAGTCGCGGGCCCGGAGGGCGCGCATCGGCTCGTGGTCGAAGCCGAGCAGGCCGTAGGGGTTGTCCTCGACGATGAGCAGGTCGTACCGCTCGGCGATCGCCATGATCGCCTCGCGGCGGGGCTCGGTGAGCGTGATGCCGGCCGGGTTGTGGAAGTTCGGCACGGTGTACAGGAACTTCACCCGGTCGCCGGCGGCCCGGCACTCGGCGAGGGCCTGCTCCAGCGCCTCGGGGATGAGGCCGTCGTCGTCCATGGCGACGTGCCTGACCCGCGCCTCGGCGGACTGGAAAACGCCGAGGGCGCCGACGTAGGACGGCGCCTCGGCGAGGATGACGTCACCGGGGTCGACGAACACCCGGGTGACCAGGTCGAGGCCCTGCTGCGAGCCGACGGTCACGACGACCTCGCTGGGGGAGGCGTCGCGGATGCCCTCCAGGGCCATGACGTCGCAGATCCGCTCGCGCAGCCGCGGGTCGCCCTGGCCGGAGCCGTACTGCAGGGTCTGGGCGCCCATCCCGGACACCAGGTCGCCGATCATCGAGCCGACGGCGTCCAGGGGCAGCGCGGTGACCGCGGGCATGCCGCCGGCCAGCGACACCACCTCGGGCCGGCTCACCACGGAGAAGAGGGCCCGGATCTCCGAGGTCTTCATGCCGTGCGTACGTGCTGCGTACCGGTCCGCCAGCGGGTCCAACCGCGGGTGGCGCGGCACGACGTGGGGATGCGCACCGTGCGTCAGGTGCGTCCCCGGCTGACCGGGACCGGCGGGCGAGCCGGGCGGAGTTGTGGGCACCGTCCGAGTGTAAGGAGGTGGCGACCGCGCGGGACCGCGCCTCTCGGCAGAACTGGACTGCAACCCCTCCCGGGGCCCGCTCAGACCTTGTCGGGGAGGACGAACGTGCCCGTCGGGGGGTCGGCCTCGGCCGGCAGGTAGAGGCGCTGGACGGCGGCCAGGACGGCGGAGGCGATGGCGCTGCGCACACGGGCGTCGAGGAGCAGCAGCCGGTCGACCGGGTGGGACAGGTAGCCGCAGTCCAGCCGGACCGCCGGCATGCGGGTCATCCGGAGCAGGTCCCAGGTCTTGGCGTGCGAGCCGAGGTCGAGCAGGCCGGTGCGGGCGACGACCTCGCGCCGCGCGAGGTCGGCGAACTCCTCGCCGACGGTCGACGAGGCGCCCGACCCGGTCCCGTAGTAGTAGCTGGCCACCCCGCGGGCGTGCTCGGAGCTGTGCGCGTCGATGTGGAGGGCGACGAACAGGTCGGCGCGGGCGTCGTTGGCGAACGCGGTCCGCTCGGCCGGTGAGGGGTTCTGGTGGCGGCCGCGGGTGAGGTAGACCGTCGCGCCGGCCGCGGCCAGCCGCCCCTCGATGCGGGAGGCGAGGTCGAAGACGAGGTCGGACTCGGTGGTCTCGCCCTCGACGTAGCCGGTCTCGGGGCCGCCGTGACCCGGGTCGACGACGATCCGCCGTCCGATGAGGTGCGGGCCGCTCTCGACGAGCGACGCGCTCTGCCGCAGCAGCTGCGGACGGCCGCCGGTGACCTTGCGGCCCAGCTGGCGCAGCGCCCGCATGGTGGCCGGTCCGCAGGTGCCGTCGGCGGTCAGCCCGTAGTCGCGCTGGAAGGAGCGCAGGCCCACCTCGGTCTCGGGCCCGAAGACGCCGTCGACCGGGCCGGCGTCGTAGCCGAGCTCGTGCACCCGCTCCTGCAGGTTGATGACGTCGTCACCGCGGAGGGGGCGCTCGGGGTCGTAGCGCAGGAGCCGGTCACCGAGCGACCAGCGGGCCTCGTTGAGCGCCCGGTAGGTCTCCTCGCCGACCCGGCCGTCGACCGACAGCCCCCGGTTCTGCTGGAAGTGCCGCACGGCCAGCTCCGTCGCGGCGTCGTACTCCGCGGCGTAGAGGGCGACGTCCGGCAGCGTGGCCATGGCCTGGGGTGGCCGGGGTTCGGCGGTGCCGTCGCCGTCGGGCAGCAGGCCGAGACTGCGCAGTGCCATCTGCACGTCGGCCACGGCGGGCCCGCGGTCCCCGAGGCGCAGGATCTGCATACGGCTGTCGGTTCCCATCGTGTGCTGATTGTCGTCGCCGCGGTCCGTCCCGGCCCATCGGGGTCCCCCGGACGACGAAGGGCCCGCCTGTCCGGGTGGACGGGCGGGCCCGATCGCTGCGCGTGCCCCGGCCTACCGGCCGGACGTCAGCGGATGTAGTCGGCGAGGTCGTTCAGGATCGCGCCCTTGGGCTTGGCGCCGATGATGCTCTTCACCGGCTTGCCGCCCTGGAAAACGGTCATCGTCGGGATCGACATGACCTGGTAGTCGCGGGCGATCTGCGGGTTCTCGTCGATGTTCAGCTTGGCGATCGTCAGCTTGTCGCCGTGCTCGGCGGCGATCTCCTCGAGGACGGGGGCGACCATCTTGCAGGGGCCGCACCACTCCGCCCAGAAGTCGACGAGCACGGGCTTGTCGCTGCCCAGCACGTCGCTGGCGAAGCTCGTGTCGGTCACCGTGACGGTGTTGCCTGCCATGGGTCGTTCTCCCTTGTGTCGACTTGCTGGGGTGCCTGCCGGGTCAACCGGCAGGCGGGTGGATCTATGCCCGGTGGTCAGCGCTCGTCGAACGTGTCGGCGAGCCAGCGCTCGGCGTCGATCGCCGCGGCCGCTCCGGTGCCGGCCGAGGTGATGGCCTGCCGGTAGATGTGGTCGACCACGTCACCACAGGCGAAGACGCCGTCGATGTTGGTGCGGGTGCTCGGGTGCTCGACCTGGATGTAGCCCTCGTCGTCCAGCTTCAGCTGGCCGGCGAACAGCTCGCTGCGCGGGTCGTGCCCGATCGCGACGAAGAGCCCGCTCACCGGCATCGTCTCGGTGTCACCGCTGGAGACGTCGGTGATCTCGACGCCCTGCACGGTGTTCTCGCCGAGCACGTCGGTGACCTGCTTGCCCAGCGCCCAGCGGATCTTCTCGTTGTCCTGGGCGCGCTTGACCATGATCTTGGAGGCACGCAGCTCGTTGCGCCGGTGCACCACGGTGACGCTCTTGGCGAACCGGGTCAGGAAGGTGGCCTCCTCCATCGCCGAGTCGCCGCCGCCGACGACGACGATGTCCTGGTCGCGGAAGAAGAACCCGTCACAGGTGGCACAGGCCGAGACGCCGCGGCCGAGGAGGCGCTCCTCGTTCTGCAGGCCCAGGTACCGGTACTTGGAACCGGTGGCGACGATGACGGCGTGCGCCCGGTGCACCTCGCTGCCGACCTTGACGATCTTCGGCACGGCGGCCAGGTCCACCTCGGTGACGTCGCGGGCGACGAGCTCGGCGCCGAACTTCTCGGCCTGCGTGCGCATGTCGTCCATGAGCTGCGGGCCCTGGATGCCCTCGGGGAACCCGGGAAAGTTCTCGACCTCGGTGGTCGTCATCAGGGCCCCGCCGAACTGGGAGCCCTCGAACACCAGGGGGTGCAGGTTGGCGCGGGCGGCGTAGGTGGCCGCGGTGTACCCGGCAGGCCCGGAACCGATGATGATCAGGTCGCGGATGCCGTCGTGCTCGGCCGGCGGGATCACGGGGTTCTCGATCTCCTCCGTCGTCACGGCGGGACCAGGCGTCGGGAAGTCACTCACGGGCGGCACAACGAGGATCGTAGGGGCGGCATTCCCCCGCTGCCCGCGCCCGCCCCGGGCGAGCCGCTAGCCGGCGGCCTGGACGCTGACCTCGGCGATGCCGGCGGAGAAGCCGCCCTCGCTCGGGACGAGAGCGGTGATCCAGACCAGCACGTACTGCGCGGAGACCGGCTCGTCGAAGGCCAGCTCGGTCTCCTGACCCAGTTCGGCGTCGGCGACCGCGGTGAAGCCGTCGAGCTGCTCGGCGGGGGCGTCCGCGGTACGGATCTCGACGGTGGCGCCCGGCGCGGTGGGGGTGATCGTCACCGCGGCCAGGTCCTGGGCGGACCCGAGGTCGAGCAGCAGGCCGACGCCGTCCTTGAGGTTGCCGAACGCCGGCGAGCCCCGGTACTCGTAGGTCGACCAGGACGTCGCGGCGTCGCCGTCGAAGGCCAGTGCGACGTCCTCGGGGTGGTCCGGATCGCCGTCGCCCTGGGGGTCGAACACGTCGCCCCCGGCGATCGTGACGGCCGCGCCCGCCTCGACGGGGGCGCCCGTCTCGGAGCTCTCGGCGGGAGCGCTGGTCGAGGACGGGGTGGAACCGGGCGTCTCGTCGACGTCGCCGGCCACGGAGATGACGCCCTTGCCGAACCACCAGGCCAGGGCCGCGACGACGAGCAGGGCCAGCAGGGGCAGTCCGATGACGACGAGGCGGTGCCGCCTGGCGCCGTCCTCCTCGACGTCCGTCGTCCCGGTGGCCGGCTCCTCGTACCTGTCGTCGTCGAGCATGCCGAACGACTCGTCGTCGTACCGGGTGGGCGGCGCGGGGTGCGCGGGACCGGCGTAGGCGCCGGCCGGCGCCACCGAGCCGGCGGCGATCGTGTCGCCACCGAGCGCGCCGGGAGCGACCCCCGTGCCGGTGACCGGGCGCACCGGCGGGACCGGGGGGAGCGTCTGGGGGTCGAGCCGGATCGGGGGCTCCGCTGCCTGCGGCGCCTCCCCGTCGGGGTGGTCGGACGGCTGGTCGGGACGGCGGTCACGGAGCCGGCGCAGCCAGCCGCTGTCGGTCTCCTCGGCGCGTGCCGCCGCCGACATCGGCCCGGAGCGGGACCGCTCGGCGAGCAGCGACGCCATGGCGGCGACGCTCGACAGGCCCTGTCCGGGCTCGGTCGAGCGGGCCCGGCGCACGAGCGCCACGAGGTCCGACGGTCCGGTCAGCTTCCGCACACCCGGCTGAGCCGGGTCCAGGCCGGTGAGGCAGGCCTCGAGCAGGGACCCGAGGGCGGCGATGTCGCCGTCGATCGTCCCGGTGGCCGCGGGGACGGCGCGCAGGCCGACCAGCCCGTTGGGGCGCAGCACCACGTTGTCGGGGGTCAGGCCGCCGACGGCGAGGCCCACCCGGTGCGCCTCGGCGACGCCCTCCGCCAGGCGCCGCAGCACGGTGCGCACCTCGCGGTCGGGCATCGGGCCGTGGGTCAGGCGCTCGGCGAGGGTCACGCCGTCGATCCACTCGTTGACGACGTAGGCGGCGCCGCCGGGGCTCTGCGGGTCGCCGGAGCCCTCGGAGGCGTCGTAGACCATGGCCAGCGCCGGCGTGGCCAGCCCGCCGGCGGTCAGGGCGCGGCTGATCCACGCGTGCGCGGCCGGTCCGGCGGGCGTGTGCACCCGGATGGCGACGTCGCGGTTGAGGACGCGGTCCTTGGCCCGCCAGCAGCGGATGACACCTGTCGGCGTGGGCTCGTCGGGACCGACCTGGTCGAGCGGCCGGTAGCGGTCAGGGAGGCCGGTGGTCGTCGATGTCATCGACACTGTCGACCCCCTGTCCTGTTGCGGCCGCCGGCGCGGGCGCTCCGACGGTGGCGGCGCATCCCTCGAGGGTTCGGTCACCCGCGCTTCCTCCGACCCTTGAGCGCCGCGAGCGGCTCCCTGACCTCCGGAACACGGGCGATCACGAGACCCGCCAGAGCCACGCCGCCGATGACCACGGTACCGACCAGGACCGTCACGAGCGACCCTGCCAGGGACGTGCCGACGAGGTCGTCGGTCACGTTCCGGACAAGGAGCCCGACGCCACCGGCGACCACCGACACGGCGGTCATGCGCAGCACCGGTCCGAAGGTCTCCCGCGAGCGCAGGCCGCCCAGCCGGCGCCGCAGGGCGAGGTCGCCGATCACCCAGCCGGCGACGTACGTGATGCTCGTGACCAGCATCAGGCCGGCGACGACGTCGTCGGGCCCCACGACCACCGGGACCAGGAGCAGCAGGGGCACCCGGACGGCGACCATGCCGACCTGGATCAGTGTCGGGGTGCGGGCGTCCTTCATGGCGTAGAACACCCGCAGCTGGAGCAGGGTCACCGCCATCGGCAGCAGCCCGAACGCGCCGATGGCCAGCGCGGTGCCGATGCCCTGGGCGTCCTCCAGCGAGGTGTTGCCGCGGGCGAAGACGACCACGGCGATCGATGGGCCGAGGACGACGAGGACGGCGGTCACCGGCAGCAGCCCGAGGGCGGACAGCCGGGTGCCCAGGGAGAGGTCGCTGACGACGCCGTCGACGTCCGAGCGGGATGCGGCGCGGCTCATCCGCGGGACCAGCGCGGTCAGGAGCGCGACGCCGATGATCCCGTAGGGCATCTGGAAGAGGAGGCTGGCGATCGCGAAGGCGCTGGAGCCCAGTCCGCCCTCGCGGCCGGCGGCGTTGGCGATGCGGGTGGCCACCACGACGCCGATCTGGCTCACCGCGACGTAGCCGATCACCCAGAGGCCGAGGGTGCCCGCCTCGCGCAGCCCCGTCTCCCGGAGCCCCCAGCGCGGCCGCAGGGGCACGCCCGCCCGGCCGAGCAGCGGCAGCAGGACGAGGGCCTGGGCGGCGATGCCGAGGGTCGTGCCGACGCCGAGGAGCCACACCTGGCCCGAGGTGATGGTGAACTCGGTCAGCTCCCCCGGGCCGCTGGCGGCGATGAACAACCCGCCGGTCGCGATCACCACGAGGTTGTTGAGCACCGGCGCCCAGGCCGGGGGGCCGAAGACGCCGCGGCTGTTGAGGATCGCCTGGGCGAGGGCCCCGAGGCCGTAGAAGACGATCTCGACCAGCAGGATCCGGGCCAGCCAGTTCGCCAGCCGTTCCTGCTCGGGGTTGTCGGTGATGCCGTAGAGCGAGGTCAGCAGGGGCGCCACCAGGATGGCGATGCCGGTGATCACGACCAGGCCGGCGGTGGCGATCGTCATCAGCCGCTGGGCGTAGGCGACACCACCGTCCCTGTCCCGCTCCTGCGCGTGCACCAGCAGCGGGACGACGACGGAGGTGAGCACGCCGCCGAGCAGCAGCTCGAAGACGATGTTCGGCAGCGTGTTGGCGGTGTTGTACGCGTCGTTGACCAGCGCGACGCCGAGCGCGGCCGCGAGGACCATCGTCCGCAGCAGCCCGGTGATCCGGGAGACCAGCGTCGCGACGGCCATCGTCCCGGCGGCCCGCAGGATCCCGCCGGCGGCGCCCGGTGCTCCCTCCCGGCGGTCGGCCTCCTCCTCCGTCTCCGCCAGCGGGCCGCGCGGGACCGGCGGCAGGACGGTGATGACCTGGGTGTGGCTGTCGTCGGCGGCCGGCACCCAGCGGTTGCGCAGCGGCGGCAGGGGCGGCAGCGGCCGGGCCGGCGGTCGCGCGGCGGCGGACGGGGCCACCGACGGCGGGGCGGGCGGGGGGACCGGCGGCAGGACCGGCGCAGGGCCCGGTGCCGCGGCGCGGGAGGGGTCGGCGAAGGGCGCCGACGGCGGGGGAGCGGCGCGGTAGGGCGGCGGCGGCAGCCCGGGCGTCCCGGTGCGCCGCTGTGGACGCGGGGCCGGGGGCGGCACGGGCGGGCGCCCGGCGCGCACGCGGTCCTCCGCCGGGCTGTCGTCCACGGGGCGGTCGTCGGGGCCGGCGGTCACACCGGGCTCCGGTTCGGCGGCGGCTGCAGGGTGGCGCCCTCCGGACCTCCGGGGACGCCCTCGCCCGCGGCGGCGCGGCGGCGCCGCAGCACGAAGTTCACCAGGCGGCGCAGGAAGAGCAGTCCCAGGAGAGCCGCCGCGCCGATCGTGATGATCAGCGAGATCGAGCCGTAGGCCGTGCTCTTCACCTGCAGCGCGACGTCCTCGCCCAAGGGGCGCCCGTCGGGGGTCGTCAGCTGGGCGCGGACGGCGAAGCCGCCGGCCTGCCGCACCTCGGTCGGCACCTGGAGGGTCGAGCGCTGGCCGGGCGCCAGCGTCTGCGTGCCGATGTCGCCGATGATCAGCCCGCGGCTGCCGCGGGTCCGGACGTCGAGCCGGACCTCCACGGTCATCGGGAGGTCGTTGCGGACGGTCAGCACCAGCGGTGCGTCGCTGGAGCCCAGGCTGTAGGTGCCGTCGGCCGGCGCCAGCAGCGTCACCTGGTCCAGCAGCCGGTCGAGCGTGGTGTGCACCGCCGAGGCGACCTCCAGGAACTCCTCGGGGTCGTCGCGCCGGGTGGCCGCGACCGCACGGGCGATCGCGGCGTCGTAGCTGCGCAGCGCCGTGCCGTCGTCGCCCACGACGGCGCCGGCCAGGTCCTCCCGGACGGCGACGGCGCCCGCGACGTCCACCATGCCCACCGGGTCCAGGGAGGGGGCGTCGGTGACGTCGGCCAGGTCACCGGCGGGCGCCGGGGCGGTCGCCGACAGCTCGGCGAGGGTCGCCGGGCGCAGCCAGGGCAGGCCAGCGGTGTCGGCCATCATCGATCCGGCGCCCTCCGGCCCGGCGTCGACCTCGCGCGGCGGCGCGACGAGGACGGTCTGCTCGGTACCGGCGGGGGCCTGCAGGCTCAGGACGGCCAGCTCGGCCAGGTAGCGCTGCTCGGCCATGCGCGCTCCGCCGGTGGCCTGCTCGGCCGACCCGACGATGCCGCCGAGCGTGGGATCGGCGACCAGCACGTCGAGCGGTCCGGCGGGGGTCGCGACGGCGGTGCGGGCGGCGGCCGTCTCGTCCACGGAGCCCGTGGCGTCGTCCCCCTCCGTGAGGCCGACCGCGCTCAGGACCACCTGCTGCACTCCCCCGGCCTGCAGCACCGGGAGGGTGTCCGGGCGCAGGGATCCGCCGGGCGCCCAGGCGAGGTCGGTGCGCGGTTCGACGTCGAGCGCGTCGGCCAGGATCGCCGCTCCCGCGCCCTCTGTCGACTCGGGCGTCTCCGGCGCCGACGACGGCGTGCCCTCCGTGGTCGCGGTGGCCGCGGCACCGTCGTCGCTGCGGGAGCTGCCCGGCGGGTCCTGGGCGGTGCCCTCGGGGGTGCCGGGCAGGCTCCGGGTGAGCACGTCGGGCAGCCCGGCGCCGGTCAGTGCGTCGGCATCGACGTCGCCGTAGGGCAGCGCGACGACGGGGTGGACGGCGGCGACGTCGGCGAGCCGCTCGAGGAACGCCGCGGCGGCCTCGGTGCCCTCGCCGGGCGCGCCGTCGACCTCGTAGGGCCCGGCCGCCATGAGCTGCAGTTCCTCGACGAGCGCCGGGTCGACGGCCAGCGCCACCTGCAGGGCGGGGGCGACGTCGGGCCCGTCCCCGGTGACCCCGCCCGGCAGCCGCTCGACGACCGACAGCGCCCGGTCGAGCCGGCCGCCGGTGGAGACCGACTCGGCGAGCCCGTCGTCCCGGAAGCCGCCGGAGGCGGTGCGGTGGGAGGACTCCACGATCGGCCACAGCCAGGCGACCGCGGTCAGTGCGGTGGGGGCGGCCGGTTGCTGGACGACGTAGGTGGACAGCTGGCCCACGCGGCGCTGCACGAGGCCGTCGACGGCGCCGTTGACGTTGAGCAGGACGGGGTACACGCCGTCGTCGGCGAGCCGCAGTTCCTCCGAGGGCACCGAGAAGCTGAACGGCAGTTCGTCGCCCGGCGCCAGTTCGCCGGGCACCGGCTGGAACGCCGTCACCACGCCGGTGGCCGGGTCCGGGTCCAGCTGGTCGGCGGCCAGGTCGGCGCGGCTGGTCAGCACGGCGCCGCGCTGCAGCCGGAGGGCGAGGTCGCTGATCGCCGTCGCGCCGGTGTTGGTCAGGGTGCCCGTCACGGTCACCAGGGAGCCGGGGGTGATGGTGCGCGGCTCGAAGCGGCCGACCTCGATGCGCACCGGCCGGTCGCCGTCGGTGGCGTCCTCCTCGTCCGACGGTTCCTCGTCCGCCGGCGTGTCCTCCGCGGCGGCCAGGACCGGCGGGCCGAGGGGGGCGGCGGAGGCGGGGGCCGGAGGGGTCCCGAGCACCGCGAGACCGAGCGCCGTGGCGAACAGGGGGGCGACGGCGGCGCGCGGCAGCGCCGTCGGACTCACGCGCTGTCGGCCAGCAGTGCGGGCGCGCGCTCGACCAGTGCCCGTTCGTCGGCGTAGGCCAGCCGGCCGCTGAGCTCGTCCAGCGGCACCCACGCGACCTCGGTCACCTCGACGTCGGCGTCGGAGAGCGCGCCGCCGATGGCGCGGAGCAGGAAGTGGTGCACGGTCTTGTGCACGCGGCGGCCGTCGGCGACGAACCAGAAGTCGATGATCCCCAGCGGCGCGACCACCTCGCCGATGATGCCGGTCTCCTCCGCCACCTCGCGGACGGCGGTGTCCTCGGGCGTCTCACCGGCCTCGATGTGTCCCTTGGGCAGCGACCAGAGCAGCCGGCCGCGGCGGTCGGTGCGGCCGATGAGCGCGGCACGGGGCCCGGTCACACCGTCGTCGGCGACCACCAGGCCCCCGGCTGAGGTCTCGTCGACCCGGCGGAGCCGGCGGCCGGGGCGTCCGCGCCCGCCGGTCCCAGCCATGCCAGGAGGGTAGCGCGCGTCCGGCGACAGCTCCGGGAGCATCGCAGCGAGGAACGAGCGAGGAGCGGACCGGGCGCGCAGCCCGACCAAGATCACGTGGCCGCGGCACTACCCTGACTCGTCGTGTCCGATGAGCTCGCGCGTCCTCCTTCCCCCGCGCCGGTCCCCCCGGCCGTGCAGGAGACCGTGCGGGAGCTGGTCGAGCTCTCCCCCGTGCTCACCGAGCTGGGCGAGCGCTTCACGGCGGCCGGCTTCGAGGTGCACCTCGTCGGCGGTTCGGTGCGCGACGCGCTGCTGTCGGCGGGCGCCGGCGCAGCCGGCGTGCCGGGCGATCTCGACGTGACGACGGACGCCCGTCCGGAGCAGGTCCTGGGGCTGCTGCGCGGCTGGGCCGGTTCCACGTGGAACACCGGCATCGCCTTCGGCACCGTGGGCGCCGAGGTGCGCGGCGTGCGCCTGGAGATCACGACGTTCCGCGCCGACCGCTACGACCGGGAGTCGCGCAACCCGGAGGTCGCCTGGGGCGACTCGCTGGTGGACGACCTCGTCCGCCGGGACTTCACGGTCAACGCGATGGCCGTCTCGCTGGGACCCGACCGCACGGTCACCGACCCCTTCGGCGGGCTGGGCGACCTGCTCGCCCGGCGGCTGCGCACGCCAGCCTCCGCGGAGGACTCCTTCGCCGACGACCCGTTGCGGATGCTGCGCGCCGTCCGCTTCGTGGCCCAGCTCGGGCTCACGCCGGTGCCCGAGGTGGTCGAGGCGATGACGGCCATGGCAGAGGAGCTCCGGCGGATCACGCCCG
>DASQTE010000283.1:0-20551 GCA_035642035.1 Blastococcus sp. | reverse complement strand
GACGGGGGACGACTGGGCCCGCCGGGTCGCCGACGAGACGGCAGGCTTCCTCATCCGCGACCTGGGCACGCCTGAGGGTGGCTTCGCCTCCGCGCTCGACGCCGACACCGACGGCGTCGAGGGGCTCACCTACGTGTGGACGCCGGAACAGCTCGTGGAGGTGCTGGGACCCGACGACGGTCGCTGGGCGGCCGGCCAGTTCGAGGTGACCGGACCCGGCACGTTCGAGCACGGGACGTCGACGTTGCAGCGGCTGATCGAGCCCGACGACCCCGCCCGGCTGGAATCGGTGCGCCGACGGCTGCTCGACGCCCGGGGACGGCGGCCGCAGCCGGCCCGTGACGACAAGGTCGTGACCGCCTGGAACGGGCTGGCCATCGCCGCACTGGCCGAGCACGGCGTCCTCACCGGGGACGCCGGGTCGGTCGCGGCGGCGCGGAGAGCCGCCGCGCTGGTCGCCGGCACGCACTGGGTGGACGGCCGGTTGCGCCGGGCGTCGCGTGACGGCGTCGCCGGCCGCCACACCGGCATCTTGGAGGACTACGGCGACCTGGCCGAAGGACTGCTGGCGCTGCACCAGGCGACCGGCGAGGGGCGGTGGCTGGAGCTGGCAGGAGATCTGCTCGACGTGGTGGCCGAGCAGTTCGTGGACAGCGACGGCTGGCACGACACCGCTGCCGACGCCGAGACGCTGGTCCACCGGCCCTTCGACCCGGGCGACGGTCCCACGCCCGCCGGTGTCGCGGCCGCTGCCGGGGCCGCGGTGGGGTACGGCGCCCTGGCCGGGTCGACGCGGCACCGGGAACTCGGGGAGGCGGCGCTGGCGTCGCTGGTCCGGCTCGTCGCGCAGGCGCCGCGGGCGGCCGGCTGGGCGGCCGCGGTGGGTGAGGCGCTGCTGGCCGGTCCGCTGGAGGTGGCGGTGAGCGGGCCGGCGGGACCCGAGCGCGATGCTCTGGCAGCAGTGGCGCGCGCGTCCACCAGCCCGGGTGCCGTCGTCGTCGTCGGGGAGCCGGACGCCCCGGGTGTGCCGTTGCTGGCCGACCGCCCGCTCATCGACGGGCGGCCCGCCGCCTACGTGTGCCGCGGCTTCGTCTGCTCCGCGCCGGTGACCGACGTGTCCGCTCTCAGCGCAGCGATGAGCCCTTCCTGAGGGAGTCCGGCAGGCTTACCGTGTAAGCGTGTAATCATCGCCCACCACGGAGGTCACCATGCACGCTCACCGATTCGCCGAGGCCGCCTTCGGGCCCGGTTTCCGCCGCGGACGCGGCCGCGGGCCGGGTGGCCGGGGCGGCGACGCGCCACCTCCCGTCGAGCGCGCGGAGGTGGCCGGCTGGTTCGCCGGCCGGCTGCCGGACGACTGGTTCACCGGCCCGGTGGACCTGACGATCGACCGGGACGAGATCACCGTCGTCGGCACGCTCGCCGAACCGGAGGCCGGGGAGGGCGACGCCTCGGCGGCCCGTGCCGGGCGGATCGCCCGCTTCCGTGAGGAAACCCGTCAGCAGCGCATGGCCGTCGCCGACGCCGCCCAGGAGCGGTACGGCCGCTCGGTCGCCTGGGGTGCCGCCTGCGGGGACACGCGCGAGGTCTTCACCAACCTGTCGATGCCGGTCATGACCCGGCTGCGCCAGCGCGAGCGGCTGGTCCTGGACACGCTGGTCGACGCCGGTGTGGCCCGGTCCCGCTCCGAGGCGCTGGTGTGGGCGGTACGGCTGGTCGGGCAGCACACCGAGGAGTGGCTCACCGAGCTCCGCGACGCGATGGCGTCGGTGGAGGAGGTCCGGGGCCGGGGTCCGCAGGTCGGCTGATCTGCCAGGCTCGGCCCGTGCCCGAGCCGATCGACCTGCTGCGGACCGCCTACGGCGACCTGTCCGGCGTCTACTCGTCCCTGACCGTCGAGGAGGGCTGGCAGCCCACGGGCTGTGCCGGCTGGACGCCGGTCGACCTCGGGTTCCACCTGCTCAGCGACGCGCGGCGCGCCCTCGTCGCACTGAACACCCCGGCGCCGGGGCCGGCCGGCACGACCGCCGTCGACTACTGGACGGCCTGGCGGCCACCGGCGCCCGGGGACGACGACGAGCTGTGGAGCACTCGGATCGCTGCCTCGGTGCACGGCGGGCTGGCCGGGATCGGCCGGCGGTACGCCGAGACGTCGGCGGCGGTTCTCGTCGCCGCGGGGCGCGTCGACGGAACCGACCTGGTCGGCACGCAGGGGCACGTCCTGACCGTCGGCGACCTGCTGTCGACGCTGACCGTCGAGGCCGCCGTCCACCACCTCGACCTGGTCGTGAACCTGGACCGGCCCGGTCCGGCGTCCGGACCGCTGGCCGAGGTGCGCCGGATCCTGGAGGGACTGCTCGGCCGGCCGCTCCCGGCGGGCTGGGACGACGCGACGGCGGCCCGCCGCGGCACCGGCCGCGAGCAGCTGAGCGACGCCGACCGCGCCGAGCTCGGCGACGCCGCCGCCGCGTTCCCGCTGTTCGGCTGACCGCCTCCGGCCACCTGGGACACTGGGCCCCGTGCCCGCCGATGCAGTCCCCGTAGCGACCGACGTCCTCGTGGTCGGCGCCGGGCCGGCGGGGTCGGCGGCTGCCGCGTGGGCCGCCCGCGCGGGGCGCGACGTCCTCCTCGCCGACGCTGCCGTCTTCCCGCGGGACAAGACCTGCGGTGACGGGCTCACGCCCCGGGCGATCGCCGAACTGGACCTGCTCGGCCTGGGGGACTGGGTGCGGGGCTTCGCCCGGAACCGGGGCCTGCGGGCCGCGGGGTTCGGCCGGCAGTGGGAGCTGCCGTGGCCCGGCGGCGACTTCCCCGACCACGGCAGCGCCGTGCCGCGCACCGAGCTCGACGCGCGCATCCGGCAGGTGGCGCTGGACTCGGGCGCCACCGCCATGGACGGGGCGCGCGCGGTCGACGTGGAGTGGGACGGGAAGCGCGTCCGTGGCGTCGTCTTCGAGCTCGACGACGACACCCGCGTCACCGTCGCCTGCCGGAGGCTGGTCGTCGCCGACGGCGTGCGGTCCCCGCTGGGGCGCGTGCTCGGCCGCAAGTGGCACCGCGACACGGCGTACGGCGTCGCCGCCCGCAGCTACATCCGCTCGGGACGCAGCGACGACGAGTGGATCTCCTCGCACCTGGAGCTGCGGGGCACGGAGGGCGAGCTGCTCTCCGGCTACGGCTGGGTCTTCCCGCTGGGCAAGGCCGCCGGCGAGGTCAACCTGGGGGTCGGCACGCTGGCGACCGCCCGCCGTCCGGCTGGGGTGCAGCTCAAGTCGCTGCTCGAGTACTACGCCGAGTCGCGGCGGGACGAGTGGCGGCTCGACGGGCCGGTGCGCGACGTCGCCTCCGCGCTGCTGCCGATGGGCGGCGCCGTCTCGGGGGTGGCCGGGCCGAACTGGGCGCTGATCGGCGACGCCGCCGGCTGCGTCAACCCGCTCAACGGCGAAGGTATCGACTACGGCCTCGAGACCGGCCGCACCGTCGTCGACCTGTTGGACGAGGACGACTGGTCGCTCGCCTGGCCGGCCACCCTCCGCCGTTCCTACGGCGAGGCCTTCTCCATCGCCCGGCGGCTGGCCGGCCTGCTCACGGTGCCCCGGCTGTTGCCCGCGGCCGGGCCGGTGGGCATGCGTTCCCGCGGCCTGATGACGGTGGCGCTACGGGTGATGGGCAACCTGGTCACCGAGGCCGACCGCGACGTCGTCGCCCGCGCCTGGCGCCTGGCAGGCAAGGGCTCGCTGAAGCTGGACGACAGGCCTCCGTTCAGCTGAGTGGGGCCCGGCGGGTTCCCGAAGCTGGGCGGGACGTCGTGTCGCCGGGAGCGGGGGCCCGGAGGGTCCCCCGAGCGGCGACGGGAAGGGCTCAGCGCGCCAGGGGCACGGCTCCTGGCCGCGGTCGTCTGACGGAGTCAGACAAAAGGAGAGTTGTACATCGCGAAGTAGACGGCGATGTAGTGGCAGAGCGCGGCCACGATCGTCATCGCGTGGAAGACCTCGTGGTAGCCGAAGGTCCCCGGCCAGGGGTTCGGCTTCTTGATGGCGTAGGCGATACCGCCCACCGTGTAGAGCACGCCGCCGACGGCCAGCAGCACCATGGAGGCGACCCCCGCGAAGTGCAGGATGTCGGTGAGCACGAAGACGGCGACCCAGCCGAGCCCGATGTAGAGCGGCACGCCGACCCAGCGGGGCGCCGTCGGCCAGGTCAGCTTGAGCGTGACCCCGGCGAGGGCGCCGGCCCAGACGCCGCAGAGGACCCAGAAGCCGGTCGGCCGTTCCACGGCCAGCAGGGCGAAGGGCGTGTAGGTGCCGGCGATGAACAGGAAGATCATCGAGTGGTCGAGCCGCTTCATGATCTTCCAGCCCCGGGGGGACCACCGGCGCCGGTGGTAGAGCGCGCTGACGCCGAAGAGCCCGAGGATGGTCACGCAGTAGAGGGCGACCGAGAAGCCGGCCCGCGCGCCGAGCACCGCCGCGAGGGGGATCAGGACCGCGCCCGCGATGATGGAGCCGAAGAACGCGAACAGGTGCAGCCAGCCACGCATCCGCGGCCGGGTGTCGGGGTGCTCCCAGTCGCTGTCGCCGAAGTCGGAGGCGGTCCACGCCTGCTCGACCTGCTCGCCCTCGTCCAGGACGGCGGCCACGGCCTCGTCCCGAGGGGCCTCCAGTTCGGCGCTGTCGGCCTGCACCCGGACCTGTTCGCGTTCGTCGGGAGCAAGACTCATGCTCCGAGGTTACGGTCCCGTAGGTTGGCCGTCATCCGGAGCGACCTGTGAGTTCGCCGGGAGCTCCCGCGGGCTCACCGGGCGACGTCGGCGGACGTGTACGGCCGGTGCTCCGGCAGGGGCCTAGGGTGACCGGCGTGGGGGCGCGGGCGAGGATCCGGGACGCGGTGGTCCAGGTCTACGAGCGACGCCTGGCCCGGGCGCTGGAGGGCGCCGACGTCCCCCGGCACGTGGGCGTGATCATGGACGGAAACCGGCGCTGGGCGCGGGCGATCGGCCTGGAGGACGTCGCCCACGGCCACCGTCGCGGAGCGGACAAGATCGTCGACCTGCTGGGCTGGTGCGACGACGCCGGCGTCTCCGTCGTCACCCTGTTCATGCTCTCCACCGACAACCTGAACAGGCCGGCGAGCGAGCTCCAGGCGCTCCTGCAGATCATCGAGGACGTCGCCGTCGACCTCTCCCGGCCGGGGCGCCGCTGGCAGGTGCGGGCCATGGGTGCGCCGGAGGTCCTCCCGCCGGAGACTGTCGCCGTCCTCAAGCAGGCCGAGGAGGACACCTGCGACCGGCCGGGCGCCACGGTGAACCTCGCCGTCGGGTACGGCGGGAGGCAGGAGATCGCCGACGCCGTCCGCTCGCTGCTGGCCGAGCACGCCGAGCGCGGGACGTCGCTGGAGGACCTCGTCCAGGCGCTCGAGGTGGAGCACATCGCCGAGCACCTGTACACGCGTGGTCAGCCCGACCCCGATCTGGTCATCCGCACGAGCGGCGAGCAGCGCCTGTCCGGCTTTCTGCTCTGGCAGACGGCGAACACCGAGTTCCACTTCACCGACGTGTACTGGCCGGACTTCCGGCGGGTCGACTTCCTGCGTGCGCTGCGCGACTACTCCGCCCGGCACCGCCGCTTCGGCAGCTGACGGACTGCCGGTGCCCGCTCGGCCAGGAGCGGCTGCGAAACTGCGGGCATGTCGGCGCCCCCTCTCGACCTGCCCCTGGAGTACGTGCGGCTGGGGCTGCGGTTCGACCGGCTGGAGCCCGGCTTCGTCGACGCGTTCACCGGCGACCCGGGGGTGCGCGCCCAGGTGGCCGACGAGCCCGCGCCGACGCCGTCCGGACTGCAGGACCAGGCGCGTTCCCTGCTGCGGGAGCTCGACTCCGCCGGCCTGCCGGCCGACCGCACCGAGTACATCCGCGGCCAGTTGACCGGGCTGGAGTGCACCGCCCGGAAGATGAGCGGGGAGCCGGTCGGGTTCGTCGACGAGGTGGCGGCCTACTTCCAGGTGGACGTCGTCCTGGGTGACCCGGCGGAGTACGCCGCCGCCCACGCCGAGCTCGCCGCCCTGCTGCCCGGTAGCGGCACGCTCGCCGAGCGGTACGCCGGGCACCGCCGGAGGGAGGAGTGCCCCCCGGACCGGCTCGAGTCCGCTGTGCACGCCCTGTCGAGCGCGCTCCGCGACCGGGTCCGTGGGCAGTACGGCCTGCCCGAGGTGGAGACCGTCCGGTACGAGGTGGTCACCGACAAGCCGTGGTCGGGGTTCAACTACTACGAGGGCGACTACCGGTCCCGGGTGGCGATCAACGCCGACCTCCCGCACCGGCTCTCCCAGCTGCCGCACCTGGTCGCGCACGAGTCCTACCCAGGCCACCACACCGAGCACTGCCGCAAGGAGCGCGGGCTGGTCGAGCGCTCCGGCCGGACCGAGCACACCGTGTTCCTGGTGAACACCCCGGAGTGCCTCATGGCGGAAGGGCTGGCCGACCTCGGCGTGCAGGCCTCCGTGGGCGAGGGCTGGGGGCCGTGGGCCGCGGAGATCCTGGGTGACCTCGGCCTGCGGTTCGACGGGCACCTGGCCGAGCGGATCGCCGCGGCGGCCGCGCCGCTGAACCGGGTCCGCCAGGACGCCGCCGTCCTGCTGCACGACCGCGGCGCCGACGCCGACGAGGTCCGGGCCTACCTGCAGCGCTGGTCGCTGGTCAGCTCCGAGCGCGCGACGCAGCAGATCCGCTTCCTCACCGACCCGCTGTGGCGCGCGTACATCTCCACGTACGTGGAGGGCTTCGACCTGCTCTCGGAGTGGCTGGACGCCCGGCCGGCGGAGGAGTCGGTGGCCGACCGGTTCGTCCGGCTGCTCGACGAGCCGCTGACGCCGGCCGCCGTGGCCGGCGAGCTCCGGGTCGCCTGAGCCATGGTCCGCCACGACGCCCGGGAGGCCCGCACGCTGGGGCTCTGGACGGCGACCTGGCTGTTCGTCCTCCTGCTGGGCGGGCTGCTGTGGGTGGGCGACCTGTCGCTCCAGTGGCCGGTGCTGCTGATCCCGGTGGCATGGGCACTGGTCGCGGTCCGGCCGCGCCGCGGAGCCCCACCGCCGGACTCCTGGGACCCCATCCCGCCGCCCACGCGCACCGACACCGTGGAGCGGCCCGCGCTGCGGCCGCGCGACCGGGACACGCGCGCATGAAGGTCTGATGTCCTTCGACATGGAGGGCGTCGCCGGCATCGTCGACTGGGAGCAGTGCCGTCCCAGCGGCGGCGTCCGCTACGACATCGGCTGCCGGCTGCTGCTCGACGAGGTGAAGGCGGCCGGAGCGGTCGGTTTCCCAGGGATCACCCGCCCGGCGCGGCTCGAGCTCGACGTGCAGACCGGGACATGGTCGAGGTGGCCTCGGACCGGGCAACGCCTACCAGATCTTCGTGCCCGGGATCCTCGTCCAGCTGGGCATCTTCGGTGCCCTGTTCGTCGGGTTCGGCCTGATCGCCGAGTACCGCGCCGGCGTGATCGAGAGCCAGCGGGTGACGCCCGCGAGCCGGACGGCGCTGCTGCTCGGTCGGGTGCTGCGCGACGTCGTCGTCCTGCTGGTGCAGGGCACCCTGCTCGTGCTGGTGTCCATCCCGCTGGGACTGCGCGCGCCGTTCCTCGGCGTCGTCCTGACGCTGGTGGACGTCTCGCTGCTGGGCGCGGCGTTCGCGTCGGTCTCGTACGCGCTGGCGCTGACGCTGAAGAGCGAGGACGCCTTCGCGCCGCTGCTGAACGCGTTCGTGCTCCCGGTGCTCCTGCTGTCGGGGATCCTGCTGCCGATGACGCTCGGGCCGAGCTGGCTGCAGACCGTCAGCGACGTCAACCCGCTCAAGCACGTGGTCGAGGGCACCCGCGAGTTCTTCGTCGGCGGCTACGACACCTCCACCGCCTGGTGGGGTGCGGCCCTGACGGTGCTGCTGGCCGTCCTCGGCTGGGTGTTCGGCGTCCGGCGGTTCCGGCGGGAGTGGAGCTGAAAAAGGACCCTCGCGCCCCCCCGGCACTCGCCGGCTCGCACCGGGACCCCGCACGAGGGCCTACCCAGCACGGGTGGGACGACTGGGACCGCTGTTCCCCCATCGGGTGAACGTTGGGTTTCTTCCGGGGTGGGTGCCGCGCTTCTGTCGGTGGTCAGGCCTAGCGTCCGCAGTGGACGACGAGCTGTCCTCGCCGTCCACGGGAGGCCCGGTTGGTGCTGACGAGTTCGTCGACCAGAGGGGCCGGCACCCGGCCTCTGCGCCGGGGCCCGGCCACCTTCGAGCGGGGGCGTGCCGTGCGCCCCACGGGAGTCGAACCGTGACCACTCGCCGTACGTACGTCCTCGACACCTCCGTCCTGCTGTCCGACCCGGGCGCGCTGATGCGCTTCGGCAACTCCGACGTGGTGCTCCCGCTCGTCGTGATCGGGGAGCTCGAGGACAAGCGGAACCACCCCGAGCTCGGCTGGTTCGCCCGCCAGGCGCTCCGCATGCTCGACGACCTCCGGATCGCGCACGGCCGGCTCGACGCCCCGGTCCCCATCGGCGAGGACGGCGGCACCCTGCACGTCGAGCTCAACCACAGCGACCCGTCGGCGCTGCCGGCCGGGTTCCGCAACGACAGCAACGACAGCCGGATCATGGTGGTCGCGCTGAACCTGCGCTCAGAGGGGCGCGACGTCTGCCTGATCACCAAGGACGTGCCGCTCCGGGTCAAGGCCGCGGCCGTCGGCCTCGACACCGACGAGTACCGGGTCATGGACGCCGTCGACGCGGGCTGGACCGGGATGGCCGAGGTCTCCCTGGACGACGCCGAGCTCGACGAGCTGTACGAGGCCGGTGAGACGTTCGTGCCCGCGGCGGCGGAGATGCCGCCGCACACCGGGCTGGTGCTGCTGTCCTCACGCGGCTCGGCGCTCGGGCGCGTGACGCCCGACAAGCAGGTGCGGCTGGTCCGCGGCGACCGCGAGGCGTTCGGGCTGCACGGCCGCTCCGCCGAGCAGCGGATCGCCCTGGACCTGCTGCTCGACCCCGACATCGGCATCGTCTCCCTCGGTGGGCGGGCCGGTACCGGCAAGTCGGCGCTGGCCCTGTGCGCCGGCCTGGAGTCGGTGATGGAGCGGCGGGCGCACAAGAAGGTGGTCATCTTCCGGCCGCTGTACGCCGTCGGCGGGCAGGAGCTCGGGTACCTGCCCGGCGGCGAGAACGAGAAGATGTCGCCCTGGGCACAGGCGGTCTACGACACGCTCGGCGCGCTGGTGTCGCCGGCCGTGATCGACGAGATCGACTCGCGCGGGCTGATCGAGGTGCTGCCGCTCACCCACATCCGCGGCCGCTCGCTGCACGACTCGTTCGTGATCGTCGACGAGGCGCAGTCGCTCGAGCGCGGGGTGCTGCTGACCGTGCTGTCCCGCCTCGGCGCCGGGTCACGGGTGGTCCTCACGCACGACGTCGCCCAGCGCGACAACCTGCGCGTCGGCCGGCACGACGGCGTCACCGCGGTGATCGAGGCGCTCAAGGGCCACCCGCTGTTCGCCCACGTGACCCTCACCCGCTCCGAGCGCTCGCCGATCGCCGCGCTGGTCACCGAGATGCTGGAGGACCTGCCCTTCTGACCCGGCGTCTGGAGTGTTGTTCCCCCTCTTGAGGGTCGTGCAGGACCCCAGCAGCGGGAGCAACACTCCAGGAGCGGTCAGCGCATCCGCCGACGGACCCGCACGGCCACGAGGTGCGGCTGGCGGAGGTCCGACCACGTCACCGGACGACGCCCCAGCCCTCGTCGCTGATCGAGTCCTCCCGCCCCTTCTCCCTGAAGACGGCGTCACCGAGCCGCTGTTCCCCCCACGCGAAGTCCGTCCGGCCGGTCAGCCCACCGTCACCGGAACGGTCCTCTCACTGGAGCGCCGACGGTGGCAGCTTCCAGCGGTCGAGGGGGACCCGGCTGCGTGACTCGCCGACGCTCCTGCTCCGGCCGTCGGCGGCCTGGACCGCGCGAGCAGCACCCCGGCTGCCCGGTGTGCCCGCGATGTCCAGCAGCAGCGGTCAGAAGGAGGGCGAGGGCTCGCCGGGATTGGCGGGTCCGGGAGCCGCCGCGGTCTTCTTCTTGACCGTCGGCGCCGGCGGCGCGGTCGCCAGACGCAGCACGGCGACCACCGCCCAGCCCGCGGCCAGGCACCAGAGGACGCGCGTCATGGTCTCCTCCGCCGAGAGGTCACCCCGCAGCCCGAGCGCGACCACGGGCACGGCCAGCACGAACCCGACGAGGAGGACGTCCCAGCGGAACGGGCTCATGTCGTCGTGCTCTCCAGTCGCTCGCAGAGGAGGGAGGCCCAGCGGTGTGGCGTGGCCCGCGCACCGTCGACGACGGCCACGGGCGCGTCGACCCGGCGCAGGACCGCGGCGGGGTCGGCACTGAGGTCGGCGTCCTGGACGACGAGCGCGTCGACACGGGGCAGACCGTCGAGCCACGCCTCGAGGTCCTCGGGCTTGCGGGTCGCCTCGACGACGGCCCACACCGCGACGGGCGCCCAGACGCCGACCAGCTGCGCCATCCAGTAGGCGTCGGCCCGCAGCGGGGCGTCGACCGCCACGATCGTCACCGTGCCGTCGGCGATGGACTCCTGGCGGCGGTCGACGGCGACGTCGACCGAGGTGATCCGGCTGCTCCGGGGAGCGAGACCGGCCAGGTCGCCCCGGGTGGCCCACTGCACGCAGTCGGGGTCGAGGTGGAGGGCCGCGGCCAGGGACCGGGCGGCACGCAGGGCGTCGGCGCCGGGGCCGACCACGAACACGGCCTCGCCGGCGCCCCGCGGGAGCTCGGGCGCCTTCGGCAGCTGCAGGGCCAGGCTGCGGGTGAGGGCGGCGTAGGTGCCGAGCTGGGCGACGTCGGCCCGGAAGGTGCTGCCCAGCAGCTCGGCCGGCAGCCCCAGCTTCACGAGCCGGTCGACCACGTCACCGGAGGCGACCGCCTCGGGCGCCGCAGCGGCCGCAGCAGCGGCAGCGAACATCGGGGTGGGCTCGGGTGCGGCGAGCAGCTCCTCGGCGCAGAGCTGGTCGAAGTCCTCGGGCAGCTCGGGGACGTCCGGGCCGGCCATGAGGGGCGCGACCGGCAGCCGGGTGACCGTCGCGAGCGTGCGGTCGACCTCGGGCGCCTCGACCTCCGCCGCAGCAGCGGGCTCCGTGCCGGCGGACTGCGTGGAGGCTGCCGGCGGTCGCGGCGCGGCGGCGCGGGGAGCTGCCGGGGGGACCGGCGGGCGGCCACGGCCGCGGGACGACGGCAGCGGCGGCAGCAGGGACAGGGGCGGCATGACGGTCGTCGCGTCGAGCGTCATCATCGGCGCCGGGTCGCTCGCGGTGCGCGCGAGCACGGGAGCCAGCTCGGCGACCTCGGCGACCTCGGCGACCTCGTCCTCGGCCAGGGCCTCCTCGACGACCTCGTCCTCGGCCAGGGCCTCCTCGGTGACGGCCTCTTCGATGACGGCCTCGGCGACGGGGGACTCGACGACGGGCACCTCGACCACGGGCGTCTCGACGACGGCGTCGACCACGGGCTCCACGGCGATGGACGCCGGGAACAGCGGCGCCTCGACGGGCTCCTGTGTCACGGCCGCGGGGACGGATGCGTCGTCGGTGCGGGCGCTCGGCACGGCAGCGGCCTCGCCCCACAGCGACGACGACGCGGGCGCGCCCCACATCGACGTCGGGGACGTGGAGAGGACGACGGGTGCCGGTGCCGAGGAGACCTCGGCGGGAGCGAACGACGTCTCGGCGGCGACGGTCGCGGCCTCCTCGACGGCCTCGGCGACCGGGGCGGGGGCGACCGTGCGGGGCACGACGACGCGGGTGGACAGCTCGTCGGCGAATGGCCGGTCCACGGCGGGCACCTCGAGCGCCGGCACGTCGTCCCCGATTTCGGGCACGGGGGTGAGGTCGAGCGGGGGAACCGGCAGGGTCGGCACCGCGAGCACGGGCTCGGCCGGGGCACCCACCGGCTCGGCGAGGGCGCTCTGGGGGGAGGCCCCCGCGAGGACCTTGCGCAGGATGCCGGCGAGCGCCTCGTCCGAGTGGCCTTGCGCCAGGGCGCCGCGGAGCAGGTCGGCGATGGCCTCCTCGCGCTGCGAGGTGGACGACGTCGGGGCCTCGGGCTCGGCGGCCCAGGTCGGCACCTCGACCGCCAGATCCGTCGGTGAGGGCGGTGCCTCGACCAGATCTCCCACCGTTTCCTCCTCCTGGTGCGCCGGGGACGGCGGCACCGGTGTCTCTGCTGATCGGGTGGGCTCGGACCGCGGCGGCCAGGCCTCGGCATCACGCGTCTCGGCCGGCTGCGCCGCGGTCTCCGACGCTGGCGTGGCGAGGGCCTCGTGGACCGCCTGGCGGACTTCCTGGTCACCGGCGACCATCCGCGCGAGCGCGGCGGTGAACGGCGACGGCGCGGTCGGGGCGGCAGCGGGGAGGACCCGCTGACCGCCACCGCGCACCGGGGTCTCGGTCTCGTCGTCGTCCACGAGGGGCTCGCCGGACCGGCTGGTGGCTCCCGCCCGCGGGAAGGCGGCGCGCGGCGGGGACGTCCGGGAGTAGCCGGAGGCGGCGGGCTCGGCCGGGTGCGCGGTCAGCAGGCCGACCAGCTCGCTGACCCGCTCGTCGTCCGCGGGGCGGGGCGAGGTGCGGGCGGCGGAGCGGGCCGGGGCAGGCTCCGCGGCCCGGCCGGCCGAACGTGCGGCGCGCGCGGCGGCGGCCGCCGCACGCACCTCGTCGGGGATGTCGTCGCTCGACCGCGGCGCGGCCGCCGCGGCCCAGGCCGCCGCGCCGTTGCGGGGCGGCGCCGTCGCGCGGGCACGCGCCGGGGCGGCCGAGGCGAGGGGGGAGGAGAAGTCGGCCGGCGGCTCGTCGTCCCCGAAGCCCGACGGGCCGGTGGGACGGACCGCGGTCTCGGGGGCGAGCTCGGCCACCTCGGCGACGTAGCGCTCGGTCGCGAAGAACCCGAGCACGCCACCGGAGCGGACGCGCCGCACACCGACGACACGGGCCTGGGGGCCGAACTGCTCGCGCGCCGCGGCGATCGCGTCGTCGCGCGAGGCGGCCTCAACGGATCGCAACGGCACCGCTCACCACTCCCAGCGACTCGATCTGCGCTGTCCGGGAGACCTCGGCGTACGAGATCACCGGAAGGCGGGGAAGGACCTGGCGCAGCAGGCGCGCGAGTGCGGCGCGCACCTGCGGCGAACACACCAGGACGGGGGACAGGCCCTGCCGCTCGGCGTCCTCCAGGAGGCCGCTGCATCCGTGGACCAGGGCGTCGATGCCGCCCGCGTCGAGCGCCAGCACCAGGCCGGCGTCGCTCTGCCGGATGGATTCCAGGAGCCGCTGCTCGAAGCCGGGCTCGAGGGTGAAGACGTGGAGACGCTCGTCGGGTGTCACGTACGGGTGGCTGATCGCCGAGCCCAGCGCCGCCCGCGCCGCCTCGACGAGACCGTCGAGATCGGTGGACGCCTTCGCACGCACAGAGAGTGCCTCGAAGATGCGCACGAGGTCCCGGATCGACACACCCTCCTCGAGCAACGCGTGCAACACACGTTGCACCTCTCCCAGGGTGAGCAGGGCGGGGGTCAGTTCCTCGACGACGACGGGGTGCGTGCGGCGGACCATCTCCACCAGGAGACGCACGTCCTCGCGGCCGAGCAGGTCCGCCGCGTTCTGCCGGACGACCTCGGCCAGGTGCGTCGTGATGACCGAGGAGCGGTCGACGACGGTCGCGCCGGCCATCTCCGCCTGCCGCTGCAGCTCCAGGGGGACCCACTTGGCGGCGAGGCCGAACACCGGCTCCCGCGTGGCCTTACCGGGGATGCCGTCGAGGTTGTCGCCGATCGCGAGGATCGTGCCCGCGGGGGAGATGCCCTTGGCCGCCGGGACGCCGTTGAGCCAGATGACGTACTGCGAGCCGGGCAGGTCGAGGTTGTCGCGGGTGCGCACCAGGGGGATCACGAGGCCGGTCTCCATCGCGACCTTCCGGCGCAGCGCCTTGACGCGGTCGAGCAGGTCCCCGCCGCGGGAGGGGTCGACAAGGTCGACCAGGTCGAAGGCCACCTCGAGCTCGAGCGGGTCGACCCGCATCTTCTCGACGATCGCCTCGGGGGAGTCGGGCTTGGGCTCGTTCTCGGCGGCGGCCGCGGCGGCCTCCGCCTCCTCGTCGACCTCGGGGGCCTCGACCATGCGGGTGGCGACCAGCAGGCAGGCAGCCCCGATGATCACGAAGGGCAGCTTGGGCAGGCCGGGGATGAGGCACATGGCGAAGAAGGCCGCGCCGGTGATCTGCACCGGCTGCTTGAACCGGCCGAGCTGGGCGAGCAGGTCGCTGCCCATGTCGCCCTCGGTGGCCGAGCGGGTGACGATGATGCCGGTGGCGGTCGACATGAGCAGGGCCGGGATCATCGAGACCAGGCCGTCGCCGACGGTCAGCAGCGAGTAGGTGGAGACCGCCTCGCCGGGAGCCATGCTCTTCTGCATCACGCCGATGGCGAAGCCACCGATCAGGTTGACGAGCGTGACGATGATGCCGGCGATGGCGTCGCCCTTGACGAACTTCGAGGCGCCGTCCATCGAGCCGTAGAAGTCGGCCTCGGCGGTGACCTCGTGGCGCCGCTTGCGGGCCTGCGCCTCGTTGATGAGACCGGCGTTCAGGTCGGCGTCGATGGCCATCTGCTTGCCGGGCATGGCGTCGAGGGTGAAGCGGGCGCCGACCTCGGCGACACGGCCGGCGCCGTTCGTGATCACCACGAACTGAACGATGGTCAGGATCAGGAAGATGACCAGGCCGACGATCAGCGAGCCGCCGATGACGATGTGGCCGAAGGCCTCGATGACCTTGCCGGCGTAGCCGTCGGTGAGCACGAGGCGGGTCGACGAGACGTTGAGGGCCAGCCGGAACAGCGTCGCGATGAGCAGCAGCGACGGGAAGACCGCGAAGTCCAGCGGCTTCTTGATCTGCATCGCCACCAGGAGGATGAGCAGCGAGATCGCGAGGTTCAGCCCGATCAGCAGGTCCATCAGGGCTGCGGGCAGCGGCACGACCAGCATGAGGACGATCGACACGACCCCGACCGGGACCGCGACCTTCCCCAAGCCCTTCACGCGCCCGCTCCGGGGACGACGCAGATCAGGCGCTGGCTCACGCCCCTCTCATCGGCAGGCGACGGGGACGGCGGTACCGCCGATGGGAACGCCGTCCTGGCTCACCGTCCCGGGTCCTGGCTCACCGTCCACCGTGAGCCAGGACCCCGGACGATCAGGACACCTGATCGTCCTCCGCCCCCGCTCAGGCGGCGATGCGGCGGCGGCCGGCCTTGGGCAGGTCGGCGGTGTCCGGCGGCTCGAAGCCGGGGCGGTGGAAGCCGCCCTTCACGCCCCGGGCCCCCAGGTGCATGACGAAGGCGAGCACCCGCGCGACGGCGGTGAACAGCTGGGCGGGGACCTCCTGCCCGAGCTCGCAGGAGGAGTGCAGCGCCCGCGCCAGCGGGATGTCCTGCACCATCGGCACCCGGTTCTCCTCGGCGAGCGACCGCAGCTTCGCCGCGACCTCGCCGGCGCCCTTCGCCACCACCCGCGGCGCGCCCTTCGCCGGGTCGTACTTCAGCGCCACGGCGACGTGCGTCGGGTTGACCAGCAGGACGTCGGCGTCGGCGACCTCGCTCATCATCCGGTTCCGGGACATCGACATCTGCACCCCGCGGCGGTGGGCCTTCACGTGCGGGTCACCCTCGGACTGCTTGTGCTCCTGGGTGATCTCGTACTTGCTCATCTTCAGCTGCTTCATCGTCTTCATCCGGACGACGACGTAGTCGGCCACGGCGATGACCAGACCGGTGACGGCGACGACGCGGAACATGAGGATCGCGGAGTCGGTGAACGTCGCGGCGACGGCGGACAGCGGCAGCGCGCCGGCGGAGGAGACCAGCGCCTGGGCGCGGTCGCTGGTGACGATCACGACGGTCCCGAGCGCGGCGGTCTTGATCAGCGCCTTGACCGCCTCCCAGAGACCCTGGGTCCCGAACATCTTCTTGATGCCTGGGAACGGGTTGAACTTCTTCAGCGTCGGCTTCATCGACTTGGTCGCGACCGTGACGCCGCCCTGCGCCGCCGCGGCCACGGTGCCGACGACCATCATCCCGAGCGCCATCGGCAGCAGGGTGGTCATGAAGGCGGTGAGCGCCTCGCCCAGGAGGATCGAGATGGCGCCGGGCTCGGGGTCGTCGGCCACCGAGCCGATCTGGAGGAACAGCGCCTGCACCGCGTCGAACGCGTTGCCCACCATCATCGGCAGCAGAACGCTCGCCGCCGCCACCCCCAGCCACGTCCCCAGCTCCTGGGTACGCGGGATCTGCCCCTCCTTGCGCGCCTTCTTCAGGCGCTGCGGAGTCGGCTTCTCGGTCTTCTCCCCGCCGGGACCGTCCTTAGCCACGAGTCACCCCCTCACCCGCTCCGGAGGGAGACCATGGCGCGCGCCGCGTGCTCGAGCAGCGCGTCCAGGGCCGGCGGCAGCAGCGGGAAGGTCAGGCCCAGCATCGTCAGGGTCAGCAGGATCTTGACCGGGAAGCCGAACGCGAAGATGTTCAGCGCGGGCGCGGCGCGGCTGAGCAGCGCCAGGGCGACGTCGGCCAGGAGCAGGACGGCGACCATCGGCCCGGCGATCTGCAGGGCCGCGAGGAACATCATGGAGAAGGCCTTCGCGACGACCGCCGCGATCTGGTCCGTCGGCACGTCGCCACCGACCGGCAGCCCGACGTACGACGTCGCGAAGCCCTTGACCATGAGCAGGTGCCCGCCGCTGGTGAACAGCAGCGTGCTGGCCAGCAGGTAGTGCAACCGGCCGACCGACGAGTTCTGCGTCATCGCCATCGGGTCGTACGCCGGCTGCAGCGAGAAGCCGCCGGTGACGTCGATCAGGTCGCCGGCCATCTGCACGGCCGTGAACAGCACCTGGACGACGAAGCCCAGGGCCGCCCCGATGACCACCTCCGTGATCGCGGCGACGACCAGGAACCCGGTGGTCGGGTCGGGCAGCGTCGGGGCGATCTGCGTGGAGAGCAGCAGGGAGAGGGCCAGGGCGAGCGCACCCTTGACCGGCCCAGGAATCGTGCGGGAGTTGAACGGCGGGGCCAGCAGCACGAAGCCGGCGGCCCGCGCCGTCCCCAGGAGGAGTGCCGCCAGCGTGACTGCCGGGACCGAGAGGTCCATCGCGGCCTCAGGTCCGGTCGAGCAGCGCCGGCAGCTGGTCGAACAGGCTGTGGGTGAAGCTGACCAGCTCGGCGAGCACCCAGTTGCCCGAGACCAGGAGTGCGATCGCGACGGCGATGATCTTCGGCACGAAGGAGAGGGTCTGCTCCTGGATCTGGGTCGCCGCCTGGAACAGCGAGATGGCGAAGCCCACCAGCAGCGCGGTCAGCAGGACCGGGGCGGCCACCTTGGCCGCGACCATCATCGTCTGGGCGGCGATCTGCGTGACATCGGCGTCGCTCACTGCTCGACTCCGGTCTCGTTCCGCCCCTCGGTCGCTGGCGCTCCCTGCGATGCTCGCTCGACCGTCGTTCTCGCGATGGACATCAGCCACTACCCCCGTACGAGCCCACCAGCGCGGTGGTGATGAGCGCCCAGCCGTCGACGACGACGAAGAGCAGGAGCTTGAAGGGCAGCGACACGATGGTCGGCGGGACCATCATCATGCCCATCGCCATGAGCGCGGCGCTGACCAGCATGTCCAGCACCAGGAACGGGATGAAGACGACCAGCCCGATGATGAAGGCGCTCTTGAGCTCGGAGAGCACGAACGCCGGCACGAGGGTGGTCATGCTGACCTCCTCCGGCGTCGCCGGGGCCTCCTCGCCGGAGAGCCCGATCATCAGCTGGAGCTCGTCCTCGCGGGTGTTGCCCAGCAGGAACTCCCGCAGCGGGACGACACCGGAGTCGTAGGCCTGCCCGACGGTCATCGCGCCGTCCATGTAGGGCTGGAGGGCGACCTCGTTGATGTCGGAGAAGACCGGGCCCATGACGAACAGGGTCAGGAACAGCGCGATGCCGGTCAGGACCTGGTTGGGCGGCGAGGACGGCAGGCCGAGCGCGTTCCGCGTCAGGCCGAGGACCACGATGATCTTGGTGAACGACGTGGCCAGCAGCAGCACCGACGGCGCCACGGACAGCACCGTGATCGCGAGGATCAGGGTGATGGAGCTGCTGGGGGAGCCGTCGCCGATGGAGATGTCGACGTTGCCGTCGCCCGGCACGACCGGGGCCGTCGGGGCGGTGGGCGAGACCGGGTCGGTCGGGGCCGCGGTGGCGGGCCCGGCGAGCAGCACGGTCACGACGGTGCACAGCAGCGCGAACAGCAGCACGAGGGCTGCCCGGCGGCGGGTGGAGACGGCCCCGGGCGCCCGGACCGGGCGCACGGACGACGTCATGACTTGCGGACCGTGCGCTCGCGCAGCTGGTTGACGAAGGTGCCCCAGCCGTTGCGGTCGAAGACCGAGCCGGCCAGGGCCGGGCTGGTCGACCGGGCCACCAGGGTGCGGACCTCGGCGTCGGGCGCGTCGTCGGCCGCGCCGACCGCGACGGGGACCCGCCGCTCGCGCAGCGCCGCGTCGACCGCGTCGGCGTCCACCTCGGCGAGCAGGGTGACCTGCTCCTCGGTGGCGCCCACGACCAGGACGACGTCGGCGATGCGGACGACGTTGAGGGTGCTCGTCCGGCCCATGCGGTGGCGCGCCACGACCTCGATCAGGCCATTGCCCTGACCCAGACCGCGCTTCTTGGCCAGCCGGGCGGCGAAGAACAGCACGGCGGCGACGAAGGCCAGCGACAGGACCAGCCGGATGATCATCCACGTCATGCGACACCGAGTTCCTGCGCCGCGGCGTCGGTGACGATCTCGCTGATCCGCAGGCCGAAGTCCTCGTCGACGACGACGACCTCGCCACGCGCGATCAGCGTGCCGTTCACGAGCAGGTCGGCCGGCGCGCTGGCGGCGCGGTCGAGCTCGACGACCTCGCCGGGGTGCAGCGAGAGCAGTTCCTGCACGGTCATGCGGGTACGGCCGATCTCGACCGTCACCTCCATGGCCACGTGGCGCAGGAGGTCCAGGCTGCCGCGCTGGGGCTGCGTCGTCGGCAGGGTGACCTGCAGGGCGAAGGTGGCGTGGTGCTCGGCGTCGGCCATCAGCGGCACGGCCACGAACATGCCCTTGTCGCGCATCCCGTCCAGCGCGGCCACCGGCTCCTCGACGCGCTCGGAGGCGATCCGGACGCGGCCCAGCGTGGCGGCGGCCGCCTCGAGGGCGGGGCGCAGCGCGGCGGCGACGTCCATCCGGCCGACGGGGGAGTTGTTGAGCGCCTCGACCACGTCGGGCGAGACCACCAGCACGATGTCTCCGCTGACCTCGCCGGACAGGCCGGCCGAGACCGCCGCGGCGGCGCCGGGCGGCAGCGGGACGCTGTCGGGGTCGCTGACGGGCTTGCCGGGGACCAGCTCGACGGCGGCCGGGACCAGGGCGGCGGCGGCACGGGCGGCCGCCGTGACCACCGCGGAGACGGTCTGGGAGTCCTGGGACGTGTCGGTGCTCATGCGGAGTCCTTCGCGGCGGCGTACGGGGTCGGGACGATGGCGGCGGCCAGGCGGCGCCGGTGGTTGCTGGCGATCGCGTACGCGAACGTCACGTCGTTGGTGGTGACCTCGAGCGGCGCGTCCGGCGGGTGGCGGAGGAGCAGGACGTCGCCGACGGCGAGGGAGAGCAGGTCGGCCGAGGAGACGGTCAGCGGCGCGAACCGCACGCTGACGTCGACCGGCACGAGGTTGAGCCGCGCGGTCAGCGCCTCGGCGGCGCGCTTGCGCTTGGCCAGCGCGGACTCCGACAGCTGCGGGGAGGCCGCGTTGTTCAGCGCCTGGGCGAACGAGGAGAACGGCAGGACCAGCGTCGCCTCGCCCTCGCGGGAGCCCACGGCCATCGAGAAGCTGGCGACCATGACGGTGTCCGAGCCGGAGGCCGCCTGGGCGAGCTGCGGGTTGTACTCGTGGCCGAGGAGCGCCGGCTGGATGTCGGTGATCGTCGCGAAGGACGCGGCGAACTCCTTCAGCAGCCGACCGAGCAGGTGGTTGCTGATGGTGGTCTCCATCGCCGTCATCGGCCGGCTCGGCTGGTCCGCGGTCCCGGACCCGCCCAGCATGTGGTCGACGACGGCCATGGCGATGTCCAGCGGGTAGGCCAGCATGCCCTTGCCGGCCATGGGCTCCAGCGAGAACGTCGAGATGAAGATCGGGTTGGGCAGCGTCTGCACGTAGTCGTCGTAGGAGAACTGCTCGATCCCGTTGAGCTCGAGGCGGGCCCCGGCGCGGAGGAACGTCGTCAGGATCGTCGTCGCCTGACGGGCGAAGGCCTCCTGCGCGATCTGCAGCACGCGGACGTGCTCGCGGGAGAGCTTGGTCGGCCGGCGGAAGTCGTAGGTGCGCGTCTCGCCTCGGCGGCTGCGCTTCCCGGCCGTGGCCGATCCGCCGACGACCTTGGCCGCGGCGGCTCCGGCG
>DASQTE010000282.1:0-8939 GCA_035642035.1 Blastococcus sp. | reverse complement strand
GCGGTGCGCTCCAGCGGTCCGCGGATGAACGTCGTCACCAGGTCGCGGTCCCACTCGAAACCGCCGGTGGCCATCACCACCCCGCCGCGCGCGCCCACCGTCCGGCGTCCCTCCGCCGTCTCCAGCTCGACGCCGGTGACGCGCCCGTCCTCCTGGACGAGCCGGACGGCCCGGGCGCCGGTCACCGGCTCGATCCCCCGGTCCAGGCACCCCTTGAGCAGCGCTCCGACGAGGCCTTGCCCGGCGCCGCGCTCGTCCCGCACCTGCCGTCGCGCCATCTCCTCGGCCGGCACGCCGCCCGGCGCCCCGCGGCCCAGGGAGGTCTCGCTCATCAGGATGTTGCCCGACAGCTGCGGTCCGACGGTGACCCGGTCCTGCCACGCACCCAGGTCGGCGAAGGGGAACAGGGGGCACTCCAGCGAGCGCCCGCCGCGGCGGGCCGCCCCCGGGTGCTCCGGGTGGTAGTCCGGGAAGTCCTTGATGATCTGGAACCGCGCCGGGGTCCGCTCCTCGAGGTAGGAGATCACCTCGGGTCCGGCGTCGACGTAGGCCTCGGCCAGCTTCTCGTCGATGAGCCCGTGCGACATCGACTGCAGGTAGGTGAGGACGTCGTCCCGGCTGTCGGCGATGCCCATCTCGGCCATGTGCGGGTTCTGCGGCACCCAGACCATGCCGCCCGACCAGGCGGAGGTACCGCCGACCTTGCCGGCCTTCTCGAAGACGGCGACGCTCGCGCCGCCGTCGTGGGCGGCGATCGCCGCGGTCAGCCCGGCCGCGCCCGTGCCCAGCACCACCACGTCGTACGTGTCCACGCTGCCCCTCCCCCGGCCGGGTCCCCGGCCGTGACCCCGGTCACGTAAGCAGGTAACTGTCGGGCGAGTCAAGTTACTCGCGGCGCCACCTGTCCTCGACCGTCCGGCCGCCCTCCCGGCCGCCGCCGACGAGCAGGTTCTGGCCGGTGACCCAGGACGACGCCGGCGACGCGAGGTAGAGCACCGCGGCGGCGATGTCCTCGGGCGTGCCCATGCGGCCCAGCGGCACCGTCGCGGTCAACCGCGGGAGGTCGGCCTCGGTCAGCCGCAGCGCCGAGAAGAACGTCTCGGTCGGCACCATCCCCGGCGAGACCGCGTTGACCCGCACGCCGTCCGGGGCGAGCTCGGCGGCGAGGGTGGCGGTCAGGTTGAGGACGCCGGCCTTCGCCGCGCCGTAGGCCCCCGTGCCCGGCGCCGCGCGCATGCCGGCACCGGAGGCGATGTTCACGATCGCGCCGCCCCGCGGCAGCCGTGCCGCCGCCGCGCGCACGCAGGCGAGCACCGAGACGAGGTTGAGCTCGAGCATGTCGCGGAACTGCTCGTCGGCGGTGCCCGACAGGGGGCGGACCGACGGGTCGTCGGTGCCGCCGGCGTTGTTCACCCAGACGTCGAGGCCGCCCAGTTCGGCGACGGCCGCCGCGGCCAGCCGCTCGGGGGTGTCGCCGCGCAGGTCGGCCGGCACCTCCAGCGCCCGGCGGCCGCGGTCGCGCACCTCCTCGGCCACGCCGGTGACCTCGGCCGCCCGGCGCGCGGTGACGACCACGTCGGCACCGGCGTCGGCGAGCGCGAGCGCGATGGCGCGGCCGATCCCGCGGCCGGAGCCGGTCACCACCGCGACCCGGCCGTCGAGCCGGAACATGTCGAGGATCGACACGCGTCAGGCCCCGGCGCCCAGCCACTGGTCGTACAGCGAGTGGAAGTGCCGGATCTTGCTCTCCTGGTAGACGGCGAAGGACACGCCGGGCTTGCGGGTCGCCTTCAGCCCCTTCTGCACGGCCTCGAGGTTGAACTCGTCCTGGTCGAACACCCGCGCGAGCGAGCCGAGCTCCTCCACCGCCGTGCGCCAGGGCTCGTCGGGCCCCAGCTGCTTGTGGGTCGCCGGCGGCGGCCGCTCGCCGGTGAAGGGGGCGAGCAGGAAGACGTCCATGATGCAGCTCTCGTGGTCGTCGCCGTTCGGACGCCAGCGGTAGGTGATCTGGTTGTAGCCGCCCCAGGGGTGCATGTTCGGGAACACGCTCAGGAAGTGGCTGTCGACCAGCTCGGCGTCCGTCAGGTCCTCGACGTCGTCGCCGATCACCGGCCGCAGGGACCGGCGGGCCGACTCGGCGAGCGTCTGGCGCGCGGTCCAGCCGTCGGGCACCTCCAACATCGGCGGGTCGTCGATGCGTTGGTCGATCTGCGAGTTGAGCCGCTCCTGCTCGGTCGGGTCCCACGGCAGGTAGGGGCTGGGCACGCCGCGCGGCGAGATCGCCCGGGAGACGTTGCCGAAGACGTCGTACTGCGAGTTGGCGTCACCGAAGCCCGGCAGGAGCTGCGGGTGCGTGGTGATCACGTGGAAGGACTCCATGAAGGCCTCCTGCGCGACCTTCCAGTTCGTCCGGAGGACCTTCGAGATGTGCACACGGGTGTACCTCTGGTCCAGCGGCCAGCGCTCGAACAGGGAGTCCATGTCGCCCAGGTAGTCGCCGAGGGGCTGGGCGTCGGGGTCGGGGTTCAGGAAGACGAACCCGCCCCAGGTGCTGACCTTGATCTCGGGCAGCGAGAACGCGTCGGGCTTCACCTGCGGGAAGTCCCAGGCGCTCGGCACCCGCTTGAGCCGGCCGGAGAGCGACCAGCAGAAGCCGTGGAACGCGCACTCGAGCTCGCCGACGCGTCCCGGCCCGTCGCGCAGCGCGCGGCCCCGGTGCAGGCAGGCGTTGACGAAGGCCCTGATGCCGCCGGGACCCGGAGCCGCCCGCACGAGCAGGTAGGACTTGTCGGCGATGTCGTAGACCTCGGTGTCGCCGACCTCGGCCAGGACCTCCTCCCGGCAGGCGAACTGCCACACCCTCGACCAGAGGTCCCGCTTCTCCCGCTCGTGCCACTCGCGGTCGAGGTAGCGGTCGATCGGGATGTCGTCCTCGCCGAAGTACCCGGGCTCGTCGAGGCGGAGCAGCGGCGGGACCGGCTTGGTGTCGCGATCGAGCAGGTCCTGGTACGTCGGACCCTTGCCGCGGAAGCCGGTCCGGGGCGGGGTCGCAGGTTCGGCCGTCACAAGTCCTCCTCGCTGGCGCTCGTCGCCCTCGTGACGAGCAGTGCTGTGCCTCTGCACGACCTCGCGAGCTCGGTCACGAGAACGTCTCCTCCGTCTCGAACCGGCGGCTCCGGCTGCCGGCTCCGCCCGGGTGCTTGCCGCCGCTCACGATCCACCGGCAGAGCTCCGGATCGGCCCGGTACACCTCGCCGGCGACCCAGTTGCCGTCCCGGTCGAACCGGCCCTCCCGGCCGTCGCGCTCGGTGACCAGCACCGGGCCGTGATCGTCCGGGGCCCACTCGTAGACCGCGCGGCTGAGTGCGTGCTGGATCTTGCGCATCGACCCTCCGGGGACGGGCAGCGGGACCGCGGGGCACCCCTGCGTGCCGCCCGCAGCGCCAGTTACTGCTGTCCGTGCACAGTAAGGCCGCCACACCTCCCGGTCCAGCGGTCGGTCGACAAGCCTGGGGCGACTTTGTACAGTGAGCCTCTAGTTACTCCTGCCGGGCGAGGGGTCGTCCCCGTCGGCAGGCGTGGAGGGAGCCGGAAGCGCTGTGACCATCTCCGAGGTACCGGGCAAGCAGCGGACCCCAGGGCTGAGCTGGTACGACCTCGTCCTCGAGGACGACCGGCCGCCGGCGGAGCACCTGCGCACGCGGGTGCCGTACACGGCGCGCACGCAGTACGTCCCGGTGGAGCGCTACACCAGCCGCGCCTGGCACGAGCTCGAGCGGACGCACCTGTGGCGGCGGGTGTGGCAGATGGCCTGCCGCGAGGAGCACCTGCCCGAGGTCGGCAGCTACGTGGTCTACGAGATCGCCGGTGACTCCTACCTGGTGACCCGCACCCGCGAGGGCACCATCAAGGCCTACGTCAACGCGTGCCTGCACCGCGGCCGCGCGCTGAAGGACTTCGACGGCCGGTGCAGCGAGTTCCGCTGCTCGTTCCACGGCTTCACGTGGAAGCTCGACGGGTCGCTGCGGTACATGCCCGGCGTCGACGAGTTCCCGGACATCGAGGCCGACCGGGAGGCCTGGCGGCTGCCCGAGGCCAAGGTCGGGACCTGGGCGGGGTTCGTCTTCATCAACCCCGACCCGGAGGCCGAGCCGCTGGAGGACTTCCTCGGCACGCTGCCGCAGCACTTCGGCGTGTGGGACTTCGAGAACCGCTACGTCCAGGCGCACGTGGCCAAGAAGCTGCGGTGCAACTGGAAGGTCGCGCAGGAGGCCTTCGACGAGGGCCTGCACCTGGGGGCGACCCACCCCCAGTCGGCCCCGTACGTGGGGGACGGCAACAGCGCCGTCGACGTGTACGGCAACTACTCGCGCCAGATCAGCCCGTCGGGCACGCCCATCGACGACATCCCGGTCGACCCGGCCGAGAAGGACATCCTCGCCCGCATGCTGGACGTCCGGGAGGGCGAGGAGCTGCCGATCCCGTTCGAGCAGCGGACGACGGCGCGCGACAGCATGGCCTCGGCCGCCCGCGAGCGCTGGCGCGACGTGCTCGGCGACGCGGTCGACGAGATCTCCGACGCCGAGTTCGTCGACCACTGGAACTACGCGATCTTCCCCAACCTGCACCCGTGGGGGGCGTTCAACCGCATCGTCTACCGGTTCCGCCCCAACGGTGACCGGCACGACGAGAGCATCTTCGAGGTCATGTTCCTCACGCCGTTCTCGGGCGAGCGCCCGCCGCCGGCGCCGATCCACTGGCTCGAGGTCGAGGACTCCTGGACGCAGGCCACCGAGCTGCAGACGCTCGCCCTGGTGATGGAGCAGGACACCTTCAACATGGAGGCCGTGCAGCGCGGCCTGCAGACCACCCGCCGCTCGCACCTGATCACCTCCGACTTCCAGGAGGACGTCGTCAGCTGGCGGCACGACCTGCTCACCGACTGGGTGGAGACGCGGGCCGCGGAGGGCGGGCGTTGATGCAGCCACAGGGCGGGATCCGGCACCCCCTCAACCCCCGGGCGCTCTACACCCCCGACGACGGCGGCACGGTGCGGGTCACGATGGGCAACCGGTGGGGCAGGTTCCGCAAGGACGGCAGCTGGCTGGAGGGGCCGATCTTCGAGGCCGACCCGGAGCTGTGCCTGTGGGTGTCGGCCCCGCGGCCGACCGGGCACCACCGCATCAGCCGCCTCATGGACGTGTCCGCCGAGCGGTAGGGATGTCCGCCCACCCGGTCGAGGTGCTGGTCGCCGGCGGCGACCAGCTCGGCGAGTGCCCGGTGTGGGACGAGCGGACCGGGGAGCTGCACCGGGTCGACGCCCTCGCCGGGGCGGTGCTCACGTACGACGTGCGCACCGGTGCGGAGCGCCGGTGCGACCTGGGGGTGCACCTGGGCAGCGTCGTGCTCCGCGAGGACGGCGACGGGCTGCTGGTCGCCGCCGACGGCGGCTTCCGCAGCCTCGACCCGCGGACCGGGGAGGGCGAACTGCTCGCGACGGTCGCCGCCGACGACCCCGGCGTGCTGATGAACGACGGCGCGTGCGACCCGGCCGGCCGCTTCCTCGCGGGCACCATGACCCGTGACGCCGAGCCCGGCCGCGGCGCGCTGTACCGCTTCGACCCGCCCGGCGCCGCCGTCCCGGTGCTGACCGGCATCGGGGTCAGCAACGGCCTCGCCTGGGATGCCGAGGGCAGCACGCTGTTCCACATCGACACCCTGCTCCGCCGCGTCGACCTGCTCGCCTACGACCTGGGCACGGGCACCGTGCACGGCCGGAGGTCGGCCTTCGACCTGAGCGGCTACCCGGGCCTGCCCGACGGGATGGCGATCGACGTCGAGGGGTGCCTGTGGGTGGCCTTCTGGCGCGGCGGCGCCGTGCGCCGGTTCACCCCGGACGGCCGGCTGCTCGAGGAGATCGCGGTGCCGGTGCTGCGCACCACGAGCTGCTGCCTGGGCGGGCCCGACCTGCGCGACCTCTACGTGACGACCGCCCGCCGGAGCATCCGCGGGACACCGACCGAGGTGGAGGCCCTCGCGGGGGCGGTCCTCCGCTACCGCGTCGCCGTGCCCGGCCTGCCCGCGTCGCGGTGGCGGCCCCCGCCCGGGAGGTCGATCGGCTCCGGTACCTCGGCGGTCGAGTAGTCCAGCCGGTAGCGCACCCGGTCGGCCCGCGCCCGGCGGCGGACCCGCAGGACGGGGCGGCCGTCCTCGTCCGCGGTCAGTCCCTCGCGGACCAGCACGGGCGCCCCCGGCCGGATGCCCAGGACCGCGCCGTCCTCGACCGACGCGGCCTCGGCGGCGAAGGTCCGCCAGACGTAGCGCAGCGGACGGGGGTCCCGGTCGAGGAGCAGGCCGTACAGCCCGTCGGTCTCCCGCCACCTCGTCCCGACGTCGGCCAGGCGCTCGTCGGACGCCCATGCGGTCGAGCAGACCCACATCTCGCCGTCCACCTCCAGGGCGCTCTCTACCCGGCGCAATGGGGCGTCGGGCAGCTGCAGGTCCGCCCGCACGGCGGCGTCGTCGTCCGGCGCACTGGCGAGGAGCACGTCGCGGTACTGCTGACCGTGGCTGCGCAGCAGGGTCCGGAGGCTGCCGGAGAACTCCTCGGGCGTGAGGGGGATGGTGATCGCGATCGGCTCGGGACGCGGGGAGACGAACGTGCCGGCGCCCTGCCGGGCCCGGAGCAGCCCCTCGCGGGAGAGCTCGTCGAGCGCCCGCCGGACGGTGAGCCGGTGCACGCCCAGGTCCTCGGCGAGGACGCCTTCGCTGGGCAGCCGGTCGCCCGGGACGTACTGACCGGTGGCCAGGCGGTCGAGCAGGATGCCCCGCACTCGCTGGTAGAGCGGGGGCTCCCCCCGACGCGGCGCAGCCATGGGGCGAAGCGTAACCAGGTGCCGGCCTCCTTGCTGTCACACATCTAGATGACTACGGTCGGCCCTCCTGGCCGCGGGTCGACGGCGTCCCCGGCCGGCCGAGCTCGAGGAGCGTCATGGTGGACCGGGGAACCGACGGCTGGCTCGGTGCGGACGACGTGCTGCAGATCCACCAACTGCTCGCCTACTACGGCCACGTCCTCGACGACCGGGACTGGGGCGCGCTGGACGAGGTGTTCACGGTGGACGCCGTCCTGGACTACACCCGGGCCGGCGCCACCGCGGTTCTGCACGGACTCGACGAGGTGCGCACCTTCTTCGGCGACGCGAACCACCCCTCGGCGCACCACACCACGAACGTCGTGGTCGTCCGACGCGACGGCGAGGTGCGCGTGCGGAGCAAGTTCTTCGTGCCGTACACCCGCGAGACCCACGTCCCCAAGCGCTGGTACGGCGGGACCTACGACGACGTGGCCGTGCCGACGACGGCCGGCTGGCGGCTGGCGCGCCGCACGTGCGCCGGGCAGTGGCAGTTCACCACCGACGAGGAGCCGATCCCGCCGCACCGGCGGACCTGGTAGCGACGCCCGGCGGATCGCTCTCTAACTGTAGACGTCATCCAGTAAGTGCCCATAGCATCTGGCGCGCACGGCAGCCCACCGAGAGCGGGGAGACCGGATGGACCAGGCAGCGACGCTGGACGACATCGGCTGGGTGCTCTGGTCGGGGACGCTCGGCCTGGAGAGCCCGGTCCCCGGCCGGATCGAGGCGGCGCGGGCGGCCGGCTTCACCCGGCTGTCGGTGAGCCCGCTCGACGTGGCGCGGGCCGGTGAGCAGGGCACGTCGGCAGCCGACCTGGGGCGGGCCATCCGCGACGCCGGGCTGGAGATCGTGCTGGACCCGGTCATGAACTGGTACGGCGGTGCCCCGCGAGCGGACTCGCGGTTCGCCCGGTTCCCGCTCGACGAGGCGATGGCCATGGCCGAGGCGCTCCAGGTCGTGTCGATCACGGTGATCGGCCAGGCGACGAGCGATCTGCCGCTCGACGAGGTGGCCGGTCTGTTCGGCGCGGTGTGCGACCGCGCCGCGGGCTTCGGCGCCCAGGTGCACCTGGAGTTCATCCCGATGACGGCGATCCCCGACCTGGCGAGCGCCTGGGCGATCGCGCAGGGCGCGGACCGGCCGAACGGCGGGATCCTGTTCGACACCTGGCACTTCTTCCGCGGGGATCCGGACTTCGACGTGCTCGGACGCGTCCCGGGCGAGCGGATCTTCGCGGTCCAGATCGACGACGCCGCGGCCGAGGTCGAGGGGACGATGCGCGAGGACACCCAGAACCGCCTCCTGCCCGGGGACGGCTCCTTCGACCTGCCCCGCGCGGTCCGCGCGCTCGACCGGATCGGCGCCCTGCGCTGGGTGGGCCCCGAGGTCATCTCCCCGGTCACCGAGGCGATGCCGCCGGTCGAGGCCGCCCGCGTCGCCGGCGACCGGGTCCGCGAGCTCATCGCCCGCGTCCGGTCGGACGCCGCGGCCGGGCCGGAGGCGCGGCGGTGAGCACCGACCGGGACGTCGACGTCCTCGTGATCGGGTCCGGGGCTGCCGGCCTGGCCGCGGCGCTGTCCGCCCGGGAGAACGGTGCCGCGAGCGTGCTGGTGGCCGAGGCCGAGGGGGTGGTCGGCGGGTCCTCCCGGCTGTCCGGCGGGCTCACGATGGGGGCGGGCACGCGCTACCAGCGGGCGTTGGGCATCACCGACGACGCCGACTCGCTGTTCCACGACTACATGACGCTCAACCACTGGGACGTCGAGGCCGGCGTCGCGCGGCGGCTCGCCGACCTCGCCGGCCCGTCGGTGGAGTGGCTCGGCGATCTCGGCGTCGAGTTCTACGACCAGCTGGTCTACGGCGGCGACGAGCGCGTCCCGCGGGTCCACGTGCCGATCGGCCGCGGCCAGGCCGTGGTGGAGGTGCTCCACCGGGCGTGCCGCCAGGCCGGCGTCGACGTCGCACTCGGGCAGCGCGTCGACCGGCTGCTCGTCGAGGACGGCGCGGTGACCGGCGTGGCGG
>DASQTE010000281.1:0-7285 GCA_035642035.1 Blastococcus sp. | reverse complement strand
CCGGGTAGTCGACGCTGATCGCCGAGATGCGCGCGACACCGGCAGCTCGCAGGAGCAGCGCCAGCGGCAGGGGCGACTGGTGGAACGACGTCGACAGCACCGCCGCGTCCGGCGCGAGCGCGCGCACCCGGTCGGTGAGGGAGGCGAGGTCGTCGGCGTCGACCCGCGGCGGGTCACCGAGGATCCAGGGGCAGCGCCACGTCCAGACCTCGTCCACCCCGGGCAGGAGCTGCGCGGCCTCGGCCCCCGCCGGGCCGGCGAGGAACACCACCCGTTCCGCGCCCGCGGCGACCGCGCGGACCATCGGTCCCTGCAGCAGCACGTCGCCGGCGTTGTCCAGCCGCGCGACGAGAACCGTCCCGGCGGGGCTCACCATCTCCCCGCCAGGACGTCGTGGACCGCCTCCGTCAGGGTTCCGGCGCGGTGGTCGGCGGCGGCGACCTCCTCGCGACGGGTGACCGGCGTCGGCACCAGGATGCCGACCGCGCCCGCGGCCGCGGCGGCGTCCACGTCGGCGCCGATGTCGCCGACGACCACGCACCGCGCGGGGTCGACGTCGAGCTCGGCACAGGCCGCCTTGACCATGCCGGGCGCGGGCTTGCGGCACCCGCAGCCGTCCTCGGGGCCGTGCGGGCAGACCTGCACGGTGTCGAACGGGCCGAGCAGCTCCGCCAGCCGGTCCATGCACGCGTCGACCTGGTCGCGGGTGAGGAGCCCGCGCGCGACGCCGGACTGGTTGCTGACCACCCCGACCCGAACGCCGCGCGCCCGCAGCAGGTCCAGCGCCTCCGCGGCGCCGTCCACCGGGCGGACCTGCGCGGGGTCGCCGTTGTAGGGGACGTCGTGGACGAGGGTGCCGTCGCGGTCGAACAGCACGAGGTCGGGCAACCCGCGCCACCGGGGCACGCGACGGTGCCGCACGACTCCCGTCAGCCAGTGCCACGTCGCCAGCGGCGGGATGCCGGCGCTGGTGAGGATCATCGTGGCCACTTCGTCGCGGGTGCGCGGACCGGATGCGATCCGCGCCCACGCGAACTCCGCCGTCCCCGCGAGCCAGGCGACGGCGGCGATGGCCGCGGCCCTCGGCCGCCGGAGCGCGATCCCACCGGCCGCGGCCAGCGCGGCCGCGGTCACGGCGGTGTGCTGCGGACGGCGGCCCAGCGCGGCGTCGGCCCGCTCCCGCCAGCCGGGTCCGTGCAGCCGCCGCATCAGGACGTCGTCGGCGTTGCCCGCCTGCACGCGCACGCTGACCCACCGGTCGGCCGGTCGCACGGGGTGGGTGATCCAGCGCTCGCCGCGGACCAGCCGGGCGCCGGTGTCCATCACCCGCAGGGCGAGATCGGAGTCCTCCCGGAATGCGCGGGGGAAGCGCTCGTCGAAGCCGCCCACCGCGGCGAGGGCGGAGCGGCGGTAGGCGAGATCGGCGGTGATCCAGCTGCTGGTGGCCAGCCCGGCGGTGCCGCGCTCCCAGTCGGTGGGGCGGCGGTCGTCGGGCAGGGGCACCCGGACGCGGCCCTGGCTCCCGGCCACGTCCGCCGGCAGGGCGGCGAGGTCCTGCTCGAGCCGCTGGTACCAGTCGGGGTCGGGGACGACGTCGTCGTCGAGGAAGGCGATCCACTCCGTGCGGGCGGTGCGCCAGCCGAGGTTGCGGGCCCGCGCCGGGCCACCGCCCCCGGTGCGGACGACGCGGATCGGTGGCAGGCCGGGACGCTGCGGCCGCAGCGGGGCTCCGGCCGGCCGGTCGTCGACCAGGACCAGTTCGGCCGGCCGCGGCCCGGGAGCCGCGGCCAGGGCGTCGAGGAGCACGTCCAGCGACGGCCGGCCGAGGGTGGGCACGACGACGCTGCTCCGCTCGAGCACCGACATGATCGACTTCCTGCCCGATCATGTTCCGCCGAAACTACGGGCTTGAAGCTTTTTCGGCCTGCGGCCGTACGTTCACCCGGAGGGTCAGCGGCGGATGCGGGCCGCCGCCGACACCCGGGCCAGGGCGTCGGTGACCAGCGGGGCGTCGTCCCCGAGCAGGGTGAGCAGGTGGGCGACCAGCTCGTCGTGGGTCTCCGTCGCCTGCGCCGCCCGCCGGCGCCCGGCCGGGGTCAGCCGGGCGTGCAGCAGCCGCCGGTCCTCCCCTGCGCGCTCGCGCAGCACGAGCCCCTGCTCGACGAGCCGGTTCACCGTGCTGGTCACGCCCGCCCGGGACAGCCCGAGCGCCTCGGCGAGCTCACCCATGCTGGCGCGCTCGCCCGGCGACTCGGTGAGCCGGCGCAGCGCCTCGAAGCCGGTGAGGGAGAGGTCGTGCTGGGTGTGCAGGGCGGAGTCCACCCGGTGGGAGATGCGGTCGTGCACCTGGACGATCCGCAGCCAGGTCTCGGCCGGCCGGGGCCTCGCGCCGGGGACCGCGCCCGCGTCGCGCGGGACACCACGCGCGAGCGCGTCCTCCGGGCGGGGCACGCGTCCATCGTCGCCGATGGCGGCCTCAGGCGCTCCCCATCAGGGCGTGTCGCCGCGCGGCGCGCTGTCCACCCGCCACCGAGACCAGCCCGGAGACGCTGCCCACCAGCGCCACGGCCGCCGCGGTCAGCGGGACGAGGTCGGCCCAGTCGTCGGTGGCCACCACACGCTCGACGCCGGCGATCCGCAGCTCCAGGTCGGCGACCACGGCCGACTCGTTGCCGACCAGGTCGACCGTCGTCCGGCCGGCGGCCGCGCCGTCGGGGATGCGGAACGCCGCCTGCACCGTCCCGTCGGGACCGGCGGTGGCGGTGCCGAGCACGGCACCGCCCGCACGCAGCTGGACGGTCACCAGCTCGCCGGGCCGGAAGCCGCTGGCCTCGACGGTGACGCTCTCGCCGGGGCTCACCGCACGGGCGGGCGGGGTGGCGGCGCCCTCGGCGGGGGCGGGGGCGGCGGGGTCCGTCCGTCGCGGCTCCGCCGTGGGGACGGGCGTGCTCGACGCGGTCCCCGAGGGCGACGCCGTCCCGGTGCCCGCGCTGCCGCTGGACGTCCCGGTGGCCGGGGCGGACGGCACCGCCGTGGTCGGCGGGACCGGGTCGGGGTTGGTCGGCTGGGCGACGGCCGCGCAGTCCTCGCGGGTGGGCCGGGTGAAGCTGTACTCCTCCAGCTCGTCCGTGTAGGCCGTCCCGGAGCCGTCGGCGGCGGCGTACTCGAGCCTGCCGTCGATGGTCTCGCCCCAGGCGACGTCGCCGGTGCGCAGGACGACGGTCTGGCCGGGCTCCAGCCGCGCCTCGTCCTCGCCGGCCGGGGTGCGCGTCGTCGCCAGGCGGACGGTGTAGGGGAGGGTCCCGGCGACGACCTCGACCACCAGGCCGCCGGGGTTGCAGCTCGGGCCGTGCGTCACCCGCGCGTCGGGACGGGTGGGGTCGTCGATGGCTGCGGCCGGGGCGGCGGCCGCGAGCGCGGCACCCAGGAACAGGACCACGAAACCGGTGAGCAACCCGGCGGACGCGGCCGGTCGAGCGTGGCGGGCCGGCGTCGCGCGCTGTTCGGCGACGGGCCACTGGGTGGTCCTGATACGTGCTCCCCCAAGCGTGGTGCAACTTCGCTGCGACTATGACTGACGTGACGCTTCGTTGCCAGCCCGTTACTCGTGAGTTCTGGCGTGTCGTGCGGCGTGTCGGAGATTCGTCGACCGCTCGGCTGCCCGGATGGCCGATTCGTCGGGGGCGGCGGGCAGGCAGAGCGAGCAGACCGCCCACCGTCCGGCAGCCGCCACCGCATGCCGGGCGTGAGAGCCGGGTCACTACGGTGGCGGCGTGAGCGAAGCAGGCGCCGGCCGCCGTCGGCAGAACGAGGTCTACCGGGCCGGTGTCTACGGCCACTCCCCGCGCGTGCCGGTCGCGGCCCGCAGGCTGCAGCAGGCCGCGAAGAGGGCGCTGAACGCGCGCGCCTATGCCTACGTCGCGGGCGGGGCCGGCGACGAGGTGACCCAGCGGGCCAACCGGGCTGCCTTCGACCGGTGGGCCGTCGTCCCGCGGGTGCTGCGCGACGTGAGCAGCCGGGACACCTCCGTCGAGCTCTTCGGACGACGCATCCCCGCGCCGCTGCTGCTCGGGCCGGTCGGCGCGCTCGAGCTGGTGCACGAGGAGGCCGACCTGGCGGTGGCGCGGGCGGCGGCGGCGACCGGCGTCCCGATGGTGTTCTCCAACCAGGGGTCGTACTCCATGGAGGACTGCGCTGCCGCCATGGGCGACGCCCCGCGCTGGTTCCAGCTCTACTGGTCGACGTCCGACGAGCTGGTCGAGAGCCTGGTGGGCCGGGCCGAGAAGGCCGGCTGCGACGCCGTCGTCGTCACGCTCGACACCACCATGCTCGGCTGGCGGCCCCGCGACCTGGACCTCGGGCACCTGCCGTTCGCGCTGGGCAAGGGCATCGCGCAGTACACCTCCGACCCGGTGTTCCGCCGGCTGGTCGAGGAGAAGGTCGCCGCCGGCGGGCCCAAGGAGCCGCAGCCCCGGCCGACCCCTGCGGCCGTGCGCGCGCTGGTCGGGATGGCCAAGGCCTGGCCGGGCTCGTTCCGCGACAACTTGAAGTCGCCGCTCCCCCGTGCCGCCGTCGAGACCTTCCTCGGCATCTACTCCCGGCCGTCGATCACCTGGGACGACCTGGCCTGGCTGCGCTCGAAGACGCGGCTGCCCATCCTGCTCAAGGGCGTGCTGCACCCCGACGACGCCCGGCGCGCGCTCGACGAGGGCGTGGACGGCCTCGTCGTCAGCACCCACGGCGGCCGGCAGGTCGACCGCTCGATCGCCGCGCTCGACGCCCTGCCCGAGGTGGTCGGCGCGGTCGCCGGGCGGGCGCCGGTCCTGCTCGACAGCGGGATCCGCACCGGCGCCGACGTCTTCACCGCCGTGGCCCTGGGGGCGACCGCGGTCCTGCTCGGCCGGCCGTTCGCCTGGGGGCTGGCGCTGGGCGGCGAGGAGGGCGTGCGGCAGGTGATCTCCGACGTCGTCGGGGAGTTCGACCTGACGCTGGGCCTCACCGGGCACACCGCCGTCGACCAGCTCTCGCCGGACGTCCTGCGCCGCGTCGGCTGACCTCCGCCCGCTCCGGCGGGCCCCTTCGGGAGGGTCACGGACACGCCGGATACGACACTCCCGCGTCGCCTTGACGGATCGATGTGACGCGGCTCACAGTGGTGGCAGGGGCGGGAGAGCCGGCATCAGAGTGGCTATCCACTGCTGGGTAGACCGACCAACGCGGCCAGACCGTCAGGCCCGGCCTCCCGCCCCCACGACGTCGCACCAGCGGCCTCGCCCTTCCGGACGGGGCCGTTCCGTCGTTCAGGCCGGGGCCGGGACGGCGCCCAGCTGCACCATGAGCCCGAGGAAGTCCGCGCTCGTCCACCGCTCGACCACACGGTCGCCGCGGAAGCGCATGAGCGTCATGCCCTCGAGCACATAGGGGCGGCCCGTGGCGGCCACGCCCATGAAGTCGCCGCGGTGTTCGCCGGACACGGTGAACCGGCAGCCGTACAGGTCGCCGTCGACGAGCCGCTCGTGGAAGTCCATCCGCGGGTTGGGGCGCTCCGGGGCTCCCATGGCCGACCAGAACTGCCGGTAGAAGCCGGCCAGCGCCTCCTTGTCCATGGGATCCGGTTCCAGGCCGTGGAACCGGAGTACTCCGCGTAGAGCTTCAGGTAGCCGGGGAGGTCCCCGGCGTTCCACTGCTGCCGTGCCCGTTCGACCAGTTCGGCGGAAGTGATCACGGCTCCTCCTGCGCGACGTCGCCCTCGCAGCCCTGCCGAGGACCCTGGCAGCAGGCCGTCGCCCGCCCCCAGAGCCCTTCGTCACCACCCGGCAGGCCGGTCGCGGACGGCTCCTCCGGACGACGAAGCGGCCCCGCACTTCCGTCGAAGTGCGGGGCCGCTCGGTGTCTCAACCAGACGTGCACCCGAAGGGATTCGAACCCCTAACCTTCTGATCCGTAGTCAGATGCTCTATCCGTTGAGCTACGGGTGCCGGTGTTCAGTTGTCGTGCGCGGAGGCTCCGGGATTTGAACCCGGGATGGGGATTAACCCAAACCGCATTAGCAGTGCGGCGCCATAGACCGGACTAGGCGAAGCCTCCCGGGGTCCGAGTCACCTCGTAACCACCGAGGAGTGAGACTACCAGCGGCCCGGAGGCCGCTCCCAGCCCGGGTCCTCTGCCCGCGGTGGTCCACGGCCGGACCATGCGAACTCGTGGCGATCAGGTCGCGATGGCCACGAGTTCGCATGGTTCGGTGCGCAGATCAGGCGGTCACGGACTCCCGGGTCGCGACGCCCGCGGACACCCGGCGGCCCGGCACCAGCGTGACGACGACGGCGAGCGCGGCACCGAGGGTGGCGAGCACCAGGCTGCCGGGGACCCCGGCCGGGCCCTCGATCAGCGCACCGCCGAGCGCGGCGCCGATCGCCGAGGCGCCGACGGTGATCGTCGACAGCCAGGTGAACGCCTCCGTGGTGGCGTGCACGGGGGCCATCGCGCCGACCAGCGTGTTCTGCACGGTCAGCGTGGGGGCGATCGCCGTCCCGCCCAGGAAGAGCAGCACGCCGAGCGCCCACGGGCTGGAGATCCAGGCCAGGGGGGCCAGGCCGATGGTCACGCCGAGCAGCAGCAGGCGGTACTGGCGCGGCAGCGACGTGCTCAGCACGCGGGCGCCGAACCACAGGCCGCCCACGACCGAGCCGAGCGCCCAGAGCGCCAGCAGCAGGCCGGACAGGCCGGGGGAACCGGTGGAGTCGGCGAAGGCCGGGATGGCGACCTCGAGGGCACCGAACCCCAGCATCAGCGCCGCGCCGCTCAGCAGGAGCCGCGGCATGCCGGGGGTGAGCACGGTCGAGAACAGGCTCGCCCGGGCGCCGACCACCGGCACGTAGGACCGGGTCGCCGACGACGTCGCGATGCCCAGGGCGCCGACGATGCCGAGCACGCCGGCGAGGGCCACGGCCGCGGCGGGCGACACGAAGACGGCGAGCGCGGCGACCAGCGACGGGCCGACGACGAAGACCAGCTCGGTCGCGGTGGCGTCGAGCGCGTAGGCGGTCGGGCGGACCCGGACGTCGACTCGCGACCACAGCGCACGGACCGTGCCGGACACCAGCGGCGTCGCCATGCCGGCCAGCCCGGCGGCGCCGATGACGACGAGGTCGGCAGCGCCACCCAGGACGACGGCGATGAGCAGGGCCAGCAGCAGCGGGTAGGCCGCCGCCTGGGAGAAGAGGACGGGGCGGGGACCCCGGCGGTCGGCGAGGCGGCCGAGGATCGGCGCCATGACGGCGGAGGC
>DASQTE010000280.1:0-3495 GCA_035642035.1 Blastococcus sp. | reverse complement strand
CCCCGCCGAGCCGCATCCACTCGGGCGGCGACTGGTAGTGGTCCCAGAGCCAGGCGCCGAGCCGGCCGCTCGTGCCGACGTCCTCGGCCAGTTCGTGGACCGAGTAGCCGCACTGCCGGTAGGTCTCGAGCGGGAACTGGTGGACGACCAGACCTGGGCGGCTGAACACGAACTGCGCGGCGGCCGGGTCGGTGTCCCGGTTGTACTCGTACGCGTCGGCGTCGAGCGAGCCGCCGATCCACACCAGCGCCATCCGCGTCGCGACGGCGGGCTCCTGCTCCAGCGCCGCCGCCACGTTGGTCAGCGGACCCCCGCAGACGACGAACAACGGCAGGTCGTCGTCCTCCATCGCCGCCGCGACGATCGCGTCCGATGCCGCGGAGCGCACACCCGGCTTCCACGCCTCCTCGCTCCCGGCCAGCACTGCCGGCCGGACCGCGGGCCCCACCTCGTCCACCAGCTCCGCGGCCAGCCCGACGCCCTCCGCGGCGGTCGTGGCCGACTCCGCGAACCGGGGGTCGAGGAAGGAACTGGTGATCGCCGTGACCCGGTTGGTCGGTGACAGGAGGTGGTGCGCCAGCCCGACCAGCCCGTCGGGGTCACCCGCGAAGTCGTTGTCGACGACGACGCGGCACAGCGGGGCGAGCCGCCGCATCACGGGTGCGGTCATGGTCAGCGCGCGAGCTCGGCGAAGGTGTCGGCCACCCAGTCGGCGATGAAGACGCTCACGTGCGGCAGGTGGTCCAGCCCGATGTGCTCGGTCGCACCCTCCTCGGGCGTGAACACGCGGAGCTCCCGCTTGGGCGAGTTGACCGCCTGCTCGTAGGAGCGGTGCGCCATCGCCACCGGGATCTGCCGGTCGTTCGCTCCGTGCGCGATGAGGAACGGCACCGTGATGTTCTCGACGACGCCGTCGAGGTGGACGTCGTCGGCGAACGCGAGGAACCCGTCGAGGTCGGTCTCGTCGCCCTCGTGGCCCCACACCCAGAGGACGTGCGACCAGTAGTGGGGGACCGGGCGCTCGCCCTCTCGCTCCTTGCGGCGCCGCTGCACCGCACCCCAGTTGTGGTTGGCGCCCCAGGCGACGCAGAGCGCGAACCGCTTCTCGAACGCCGCGGCGCGCGGGGCGTAGTAGCCGCCCAGCGACCAGCCGGCGATCCCGATGCGGGAGGCGTCGACGTCGTCCCGCGTCTCCAGGTAGTCGACGGCCGCGCCGCCCCACGCCTCGGTGTCGATCCGGGCGGTCAGGCCCTGCAGCCGCAACGCCTCGCCGGTGCCGGGCTGGTCGAGCATCAGGCAGGAGATCCCGCGGGCCGCCAGCTCCTCCCAGTGGTTCGAGGCGTACATGTGCTCCTTGGTGGAGTCCAGCCCGTTGACCAGCACGATCACCGGGGCGGGGCCGTCGTCGGTGGCCGGGGCCTGGCTGAAGTAGGCCGGCAGCGTCGTGCCCTCGTACGGGATCTCCACCCGGGAGACGCGCGGGCTGTGCAGCTCGAAGGCCTTCTGCGCGATCTCGAGCATCCGCCGGTAGGTGGGCACCCGGTTCGGGTCGGAGTGCGCCAGCATGCGCTCGGCCTGGGCGAGGTAGTTGCTCGCGCGGAAGAACAGCTGCCCGGCGGTGCGGGTGTGCCCTGCCTTCTCGGCGTCCTCGGCCTGGCCGACGAGCTGGTCCGTGAGCGTCGTCCAGGCCGCCAGGAAGGCGGGCGTCCCGGCGTCCTCGCCGCCGGCCGCCGCGTCCCGGATCGGGCGGCAGGCCCGGTCGACCTCGTCGATCAGCCCGCCGGAGTTCAGCGTGGCGACGACGCTGAGGTTGTAGGTGTAGGGGCCGTCGGGGAAGTACTCGAACACGGTGGTTCCTCTCAGATGGACGTGCGGACGGCGTCGCTGATCGACTTCACGCCGCCGTGGGCGGTCATGCCGCCGTCGACGGGGATCTCCGCGCCGGAGATGAAGGAGGCCTCGTCGCTGACCAGGAACAGCACCAGCGGCGCCACCTCGTCGACGGTGCCGGTGCGGCCGAGCGGTGTCTCGGCGACGTTGGCGTCGCGGAACGCCGCAGCCGCCGAGGCCGTCATCGGCGTCTCGATGTAGCCCGGGTGCACGGTGTTGACCCGGATGCCGCGCGGCCCGAGCTCCAGGCAGGCGGCCTTCGCCAGCCCGCGGAGGGCCCACTTGCTCGCGGTGTAGGCGACGGGGAAGTGGCCGGTCAGCGCGGCGACCGAGCCGACGACGACGACCGACCCGCCGTCGGTCATCAGCGGCGCGAGCGCCTGGATGCCCAGCAGTGTGCCGGTGACGTTGACCTCGCTGACCCGAGCGAGGTCCGCGGGGTCCAGCTCGTCCAGCCGCGCCCGCCAGGTGACCCCCGCGTTGGCCACCAGGCCGTCGACGCGCTCGAGGCCGGCGGCCAGGGCGGCCCAGCCAGCGGCGTCGGTGACGTCGAGCTGCCGGTACTCGACGCCGGGCAGCTCCTCGGCCGGCTCCGGCTTCAGGTCGCAGCCGATCACGGTCGCGCCCTCGGCGGCGAGCAGCCGTGCCTCCGCGGCACCCTGGCCCTGACCGGCACCGGTGACGACGACGACCTTGCCCGCGACCCTCACGGGCGCTTGCGGGCCCGCGACCGCGGCCGCGCCGGCGCGACCGGGGGCAGGTCCAGGCCCTCGACGACGCGGTTGCGGATGGTGCCGAGGCCCTCGACGGTCATCTCGACCACGTCGCCGGGGACCAGCGGCGGAGGCGCCTGGTCGCCGAGCTGGCCCCAGAGCTCGGCGAGGCAGCCGCCGTTGCCGCAGGTGCCCGAGCCGAGGACGTCACCGGCGCGGACCTCCGTGCCGCGGGAGGCGTAGGAGATCAGCTCCTCGAACGTCCAGCCCATGTTCGACAGCAGGTCCTGGCCGGTCTCGGCGCCGTTGACCGACACCCGCATGTCCAGGGCGAGGAAGCCCTCGGCGTCGCGGTACGGCTCGAGCTCGTCGGCGGTGACCAGCCAGGGACCCAGGGTGGTGGCGGAGTCCTTGCCCTTGGCCGGGCCGAGCTGGATCTTCATCTCCCGGGCCTGCAGGTCGCGCGCGGACCAGTCGTTGAGCACGGTGTAGCCGAAGACGTGCTCGCGGGACTGCTCCGGCGTCAGCGAGGCGCCGTCCCGGCCGACGACGACGGCGACCTCCAGCTCGAAGTCGAACCGCTGCGAGCCGGGCGGGACCGGGACGTCGTCGTGCGCGCCGACCAGCGCGTAGGGGTTGGTGAAGTAGAACTGCGGCGCCTGGTACCACTCGGGCACCACCCCGGCGACGCCGTCGATGGCCTTGCGGACGCCCTCGACGTGCTCTTCGAAGGCGACGAAGTCGCGCACGGTCGGCGCCTCCAGCGGGGGCAGCAGCCGCACGGACCCCACCGGCACGGCCGGCCCCTCGAGCGCCGCGGCGCCCGCCTCGAGCGCGGCGGGCAGCCCGGCGCGGACGAGGTCGAGGACCGTGCGGTCGTCGGGGAGGGCGT
>DASQTE010000279.1:0-12660 GCA_035642035.1 Blastococcus sp. | reverse complement strand
TTCTGCTGATCAATCCGTGGTCACGAAGTCGATGAGCTCCTCGACCCGGCCGAGCAGCGCCGGCTCCAGGTCGGTGAAGCTGGTGACCCGGGCGAGGATGCGCTGCGCCCACACGTAGCCCGTGTCGTCCTCCCAGCCCAGCCGCCGGCAGACGCCGGTCTTCCAGTCCTCGCCCCTGGGAACGGTGGGCCACGCCTTGATCCCCACCACCTGAGGCTTGACCGCCTGCCAGATGTCGATGAACGGGTGGCCGACCACGAGCGCGTGCTCACCGGTGATCTGCTCGGCGATGCGGGACTCCTTGGAGCCCTTCACCAGGTGGTCGACGAGGACGCCGAGCCGTCGCCCGCGGGTGGGGCGGAAGTCCTTCACGATGGCCGGCAGGTCGTCGACGCCGTGCAGCGGCTCGACGACGACGCCCTCGATGCGCAGGTCGTGGCCCCAGACCTTCTCCACCAGCTCGGCGTCGTGCTTGCCCTCGACGTAGATGCGGCCGGCGCGGGCGACCCGGGCGCGGGCGTTGTCGACGTACAGCGAGCCCGACGCGCTGCGCAGCGGCCCGGACGGCGCGGCCTGCTTCGGCCGCACCAGCACGACCGGCCGGCCGTCGACCCAGAAGCCGGGCCCCAGCGGGTAGCCCTTGACCCTGCCGAAGCGGTCCTCGAGGTGGACGACGTCCTTCTCGCAGCGCACCACGGCGCCCACGAACCCGGAGCTCGGGTCCTCGACGACGAGGTCCTGCTCGGCCTCGACCTGGGGCAACGGCTTCTTGACCGTCCGCGGGTGGACGAGGTTGTCGTAGGGGGAGCGGGGCGGCATCCCTACATGCTGAGCACGGGAGCGGACCGGACGGCGGAGGACGCGCCGGGACGACGGCCGGACACGCCCGGCGGACGTCATTGTTACTCAGCGTGATCGACTTGCTGCACGTCGCCGTCCGGACCCGGCGCGCGCACGTGCGAACATCGGCGCGGCTCTCTGACCTGCGCGGATGTGCGTCGCTCCATGGCCGGCCTCCCGCCCGTCACGGGTCGATGCGCGTCGGTGTCCCCCCGCAGCCGGGCGTGTCAGCAAGGCGCGATCGTTTCGCGATCGGGCTCACGGTCACTCATTGGAGCGACCGCACCAACCTCGCGCAGAGATAGGAGCGCCACAACGATGATCGGCACCGACACCATCAGCCGCGTGATCGGCCAGGACGTCTACGACGAGTCGGGTGACAAGATCGGCTCGGCGTCAGAGGTCTACCTGGACGACGAGACCGGCCAGCCCGAGTGGGTCACGGTGCGGACCGGCTTGTTCGGCACCAAGGAATCCTTCGTCCCGCTCCGCGACGCGAACCTCACCGACGACGGCGTCCGCGTACCCGTGAGCAAGAGCCAGGTCAAGGACGCCCCGAAGGTCGACACCGACGGCCACCTCTCCCCGCAGGAGGAGGAGGAGCTGTACCGCTACTACGGCCTCGGCGGCGGCACGACGACGCAGACCACGACCACCACCGAGTCGACGACCGGGCTGGCCGGCACGGGCGTCGCCGGCGGGATGACCGACGTCAACGAGCGCGGCACCGTCGGCCACGACACCTCCGGCCCGACCACCGACGACGCCATGACGCTGTCGGAGGAGCGCCTCAACGTGGGCACCCGCTCGCAGGAGGTCGGCCGTGCCCGCCTGCGCAAGTACGTGGTGACCGAGAACGTCACCCAGAGCGTCCCCGTGTCCCGCGAGGAGGTCCGCCTCGAGCGCGAGCCCATCACCGACGCCAACATCGGCAACGCCCTCGACGGCCCGGCCATCTCCGAGGAGGAGCACGAGGTCGTCCTGCACGCCGAGACCCCGGTCGTCGAGAAGGAGGCCGTGCCGGTCGAGCGCGTCCGCCTCGACAAGACCACGGTCACCGAGCAGGAGCAGGTGAGCGAGGGTCTCCGCAAGGAGGAGATCGAGGTCGACGGCGACACCGAGCGTCGCATCTGATCGACCCCGGCGCACTGCGCCGGACAGCACAGACGGCGGCGGCCGGTCGAGGACCAGACTCGACCGGCCGCCGTTCTCCGTGCAGGTGGGATGCTCCACCTGTGAGCGAGCCCACCGTCGCGCCTCCTGCCGTCGAGCTGCCCGGATTCGCGGGCCCCGAGGACCTGGCGACCGCCCTCGAAGGCACCGGTTACCTGCCCGACGAGGGACTGGCGACCGCCGCCTACCTGGCGCTGGTGATGCACCGCCCGCTCTTCCTCGAAGGGGAGGCCGGCGTCGGCAAGACCGCCCTGGCCCAGGCGCTCGCCCGGATCACCGACCGCCCGATCTACCGGCTGCAGTGCTACGAGGGCCTGGAGGCCAGCCAGGCCCTCTACGACTGGGACTTCGGCCGCCAGCTGCTGCACCTGCGCGCCGCCGAGGCCGCGCACGCCACCCAGGACACCGAGAAGCTCGAGGCGTCCCTGTACGACCGCCGCTTCCTGCTGGCCCGGCCGCTGCTGCAGGCCCTCGAGGACTCGCCCAGCGTGCTGCTGGTCGACGAGGTGGACCGGGCCGACGACGAGTTCGAGGCCTTCCTGCTGGAGGTGCTCTCCGACTTCACCATCTCGATCCCGGAGCTCGGCACCGTCCGTGCGGCGACCCCGCCGCTCGTCGTCCTCACGTCCAACCGGACCCGTGAGGTCCACGACGCGCTCAAGCGGCGCTGCCTCTACCACTGGCTCCAGCACCCGGAGTTCGACCGCGAGGTGGCCATCCTGCGCCGCCGGCTGCCGCAGGTGACCGAGCAGCTCGCCCGCGAGGTCGCCCGCGCCACGGCGAAGCTGCGCACCCTGGACCTGCTCAAGCCGCCCGGCATCGCCGAGTCGATGGACTGGGCCACCGCGCTGCACACCCTCGGCGCCCGGGACCTCGACCCCGACCTCGCCGCCCGCACCCTGGGCGCGGTCCTCAAGTACCGCGAGGACACCGAGCGGGTGCAGTCCTTGGCGCGGGGGGCGCTGTTCGGTGCCTGACCCGGTCGAGCTCCGGCCCGCGCGGGACGTCGTCGACACCGTCCTCGGCTTCGCGCGGACGCTGCGGCACGCCGGGGTGGCGGCGTCGCCGGATCGGGTCGAGTCGATGCTGGTGGCCCTGGGCGCGCTCGACGTCCTCGACCCCGGCGCCGTCTACTGGGCCGGCCGGCTGACCCTGTGCGCCGGACCCGACGACCTCGACCGCTACGACGCCGCCTTCGCCGTGTACTTCGCCGGCGAGCGGCCGCGGGCGCCGCGGCCGAGCGGGCGACCGGAGGTCCACCTCACGACCACGGCCCCGCTCGAGCCGGGCAGCACGGACGGCGACGAGGAGCCCGAGGCTCCCGACCTCGCGGTGCAGGCCAGCGCGGAGGAGGTCCTGCGGCACCGCGACGTCGCCCAGCTGACCCCGGCCGAGCGCGAGCACCTGCGCCGGCTGTTCGCCCTCCTGGCGCCGGCGACGCCGATGCGCCCGTCCCGCCGGCGCAGGGCCAGCCCGCAGGGTTCGGTGCACCCCGCCCGGACGGTGCGCCGGGCGCTGCGCAGCGGTGGCGAGGTCAGCCGCCTGATGCGCCACCGGCGGCAGGCGCGTCCGCGGCGCGTCGTCCTGCTGGTCGACGTCTCCGGGTCGATGGCGCCCTACGCCGACGCGCTGCTGCGCTTCGCGCACGCCGCGGTCCGTGCCCGGCCGGTCAGCACCGAGGTGTTCACGATCGGCACCCGGCTGACCCGCGTCACCCGGGAGATGCGGCTGCGCGACCCGGACAAGGCCCTGGCCGCGAGTGGGTCGGCGATCCCCGACTGGTCCGGCGGGACCCGTCTCGGCGAGGTGCTCAAGGCCTTCCTCGACCGGTGGGGCCAGCGCGGCACTGCCCGGGGCGCGGTGATCGTGGTGTGCAGCGACGGCTGGGAGCGGGGCGGGACCGACCTGCTCGCGGCGCAGATGGTCCGGCTCCGGCGGCTCGCGCACGCCGTCGTCTGGGTGAACCCGCACAAGGGCCGCTCGGGGTACGAACCGCTCACCGGCGGGATGCAGGCGGCGCTGCCCTCGGTGGACCACTTCGTCTCGGGGCACAGCATGGCCGCGTTCGAGGAGCTGACAGGAGTGATCCAGCGTGCGTGACGTACTCGATGACCTGGTCGGCTGGTGGCAAGCGGGGGAGACCGTCGGGATGGGGACGGTGGTCGCCACGTGGCGGTCGGCGCCCCGGCCCGCGGGCGCCTCGATGCTGGTCGGCCCCGACGGCACCGCCGTCGGCAGCGTCTCCGGCGGCTGCGTCGAGGGCGCGGTGTACGAGGAGGCCAAGGACGCCGTCGAGACCGGCGTGCCCGCCCTGGAGCGCTACGGCGTGAGCGACGACGACGCCTTCGCCGTCGGGCTGACCTGCGGCGGGATCCTCGACGTCTTCGTCGAGTCGATCTCCCGCGAGTCGTTCCCGGAGCTGGGCGAGGTCGCCGAGTCGGTGGGCCGGCACGAACCGGTCGCCGTCGTCACCGTGGTGAAGGGGCCGGACGACCGGCTGGGCCGGCGGCTGGTCCTGTGGCCCGACCGTGCATCGGGCACGCTCGGCCTGCAGCGCCTGGACGACGCCGTGGCCGCCGACGCCCGCGGGATGCTCGCCGCGGGCCGGACGGCCCTGCTGCACGTCGGCCACGACGGCGAGCGCCGCGGCGACGACCTGACCCTGTTCGTGAACTCCTTCGCGCCGCCGGCCCGGATGGTCGTGTTCGGGGCGATCGACTTCGCCGCCGCCGTCGCCCGGGTCGGCGCCTTCCTCGGCTACCGCGTGACCGTGTGCGACGCCCGGCCGGTCTTCGCCACGGCCAAGCGGTTCCCCGACGCGCACGAGGTCGTCGTCGAGTGGCCGCACCGCTACCTGCAGACGGAGGTCGACGCCGGCCGGATCGACGAGCGGACGGTCCTCTGCGTGCTCACCCACGACCCCAAGTTCGACGTGCCGCTGCTGGAGGTCGCGCTGCGGATCCCGGTCGCCTACGTCGGCGCGATGGGATCGCGGCGCACGCACGACGAGCGGCTGGACCGGCTGGCCGAGGCGGGGCTGTCGGAGGCGGAGATCGGGCGGCTGTCCTCACCGATCGGGCTCGATCTGGGTGCACGGACCCCGGAGGAGACGGCGATCTCGATCGCGGCCGAGATCATCGCCGGGCGCTGGGGCGGCACGGGGGAGCGGCTGGCGGGGACGGACGGCCCGATCCACCGGACGGCCGAGCGCTGAGGGAGCTGCCGTACAGCCACGACGTCGAAGTCGTCGGGCTGCTCGCCGCACCCGGGCACCGCTACGACGGGCGGCCGGGGACGACGGTCCCGGAGCAGGCCGCCGACCGGCGCGAGCGGATCGAGGTGCGCGCCGGCTTCGGCATCGTGGGCGACCGCTACGCGGGGAAGCCGGCGCACCGGGACGCGTCGGTCACGGTGCTGGCCGCCGAATCGGTGGAGACGCTGGCCGCCGAGCTCGGCTCCGCGCCGCTCGATCCGCTGCTGACTCGCCGCAACGTGGTGCTGCGCGGCGCGGAGGTCGAGGCGCTGCGCGGCGAGCTCTTCTCGCTCGACTGCGGCGAGGGCGAGGTGCTGCTGCAGGGCGGCCGGCCGGCGAACCCCTGCGCCTGGCTCGACGTCGTCCTGGCCCCCGGTGCCCACCGGGGCATGCGCGGACGCGGCGGGATCCGCTGCGCGCCGCTGTCCGACGGCGTCCTCCGGCTCGGCCCGGCCGTCCTCCGCAGCGCCGTCCGGCTCGATGCCGGCCGGGCCGGACGGGCCCGGCCCCTGGCCCCGCACCGACCTGCCTGACGTCGACCGGGGTGCCGCCTCCGCGCGGGAGGCGGCACCCCGGGTCCGCTGTCAGCCGTCGTGGACGATGACGCCGCGGATGTTCTTGCCCGCGTGCATGTCCTCGTAGCCCTGGTTGACCTCGTCCAGGGTGTACCGCTGGGTGACCTGCTCCTCCAGCTTGAGGTGGCCCTCCTGGTAGAGCCGCAGCATCTTCAGGATGTCCGTGTGCGGGTTCGAGTCGCCGAACATCGCGCCCTTGATCTCCTTGGCGAACAGCGTGAGCTCGCCCACCGAGATCGGGATGCCGGACGCGTCGGTGATGTCGCCGAGGCCGGTGACGACCACGACGCCCGCCTTGCGGACCGATGAGAAGGCCTCCGCCACGTGCCGGCCGGTCGTGACGCCGACCGTGACGATCGCCTTGTCCGCCCCCTGGCCGTTGGTGATGCTGCGGGCGAAGTCGGCGGCCTCCTCGATGCTCTCGAAGGTGTCGGTCGCGCCGAACTCCTGGGCCTTCTCGCGCTTGAACGCCACCGGGTCGACGGCGATCACGCGGCTGGCGCCGGCGTACGCGGCGCCCTGGACGGCGTTGCTGCCGATGCCGCCGATGCCCATGACGATCACGGTCTCGCCCGGCTCCACCTTCGCCGCCGTCACGGACGAGCCCCAGCCCGTGCCGACGCTGCAGCCGGTGAGACAGGCGACGTCGAGCGGGATGTCGTCGGGGATCTTCACCGCCGATTCGACGTGGACGGTCGTCACCTCGGCGAACGTGCCGATGCCGCACATCTGACCGACCGGCGTCCCGTCCGGGGTGGTGATGCGGAAGCTCTCCGGGTCGTCGAAGCGGGCCCCGACGAGGAGGCCGGCGCCGAGGTCGCACAGGTAGGACAGCCCGCTCGCGCACCAGCGGCACTTCCCGCAGGCCGGCAGGAAGGAGAAGACCACGTGGTCGCCTTCCGTGAAGCCCTTCGTGTTCGGGCCGACGGCGGTGACCACTCCGGCGCCCTCGTGCCCGCCGCACATCGGGTACGTGGCGACCGGGATGTCGCCGGTGGCGACGTGGTCGTCGGAGTGGCACATGCCCGAGGCGGCCAGCTTGACCTGCAGTTCACCGGGACGGGGGTCGTCGGAGACCAGGTCCACGACCTCCCACTTGCCGGGGGCGGAGCGCATGATCGCGCCCCGGGTGTTGACGGGCATGTGACCTCCTGGAGCCCTCGCCGTCGAGGGCATGGCCGAGCACGCGCGAGTGCGCGTGGCTGCTGCGCACGCTATGGCCCATGTCACATCCGGACCAGCGCGTGCAACGTTCGCGCAGCGTGCGACCCGCTCGGAGACACTGGGCGGGTGTCCGGCGTCCCCGTGGTCGTGGTCGGCGCCGGGCCCGTCGGGCTGACGGCGGCGCTGCTCCTCGCCCGGCGGGGGATCGACGTGCTCGTCCTCGAACGGCACCGGCACCCGTATCCGCTGCCCCGTGCGGTCCACCTGGACGACGAGGTGTTCCGGGCGCTGCAGGCGGCCGGCGTCGCCGACGCCGTCCTCGCGCTCAGCCGCCCGATGGCCGGGCTGCGGCTCCTGGACGGCCGCCACCGGGTGCTCGCGGAGTTCGGGCGCCACCCGGACGCCGGGGTGCACGGCTGGCCGCAGGGGTCGCTGGTCCACCAGCCCGACCTGGAGGAGGTCCTGGCCGGTGCGGCCTGCACGGACCCGCGGATCACCGTGGAGCGCGGGCTCGAGGTCACCGCGCTGGCGCAGGACGACGGCGGGGTGACGCTGACCGCCCGGCCGCGGGACGGCGGGGCGGACCGGTCCGTCCGGGCCTCGGCGGTGCTCGGGTGCGACGGCGCGAACAGCACCGTGCGCGAGCTGATCGGGTCGACGATGCGCGACCTGGGGCCGGCCGACCGGTGGCTGGTGCTCGACGTGCGCTCCGCCGTCGACCTGCCTGTCTGGCCCGGGGCGCACCAGGTCTGCGACGCGCTCCGCCCGGCGACCTTCATGCCCGTCACCGGCGACCGGTACCGCTGGGAGTGCCGGCTCGGCGCCGACGAGACGGTCGCGGACGGGACGACCCCCGGCCGGCTGGCCACGTTGCTCGCGCCGGTGGACCCGGGAGCGGTCGAGATCGTGCGGGCCGTCGAGTACACGTTCCGCGCCCAGGTCGCCGACCGCTGGCGGGACGGGCGGGTGCTGCTGGCCGGCGACGCGGCGCACCTCTCCCCGCCGTTCGTCGGCCAGGGGCTCGGCCTGGGGCTGCGGGACGTCCACCAGCTCGCCTGGAAGCTGGCCGCGGTCGTGTCCGGTGCCGCGGACGACGCGCTGCTGGACACCTACCAGGCGGAACGCGAGCCGCACGCACGGGCGCTGATCCGCGTGGCCCGGCTGCTGGGGCAGCTCATGACGGGGGGCGGCCGGAGCGGGAACGCCGTCCGACGGGGTGTCCTCGCCGTCCTGCGCCGCATCCCCGCGGTCGCGGCCCTGGCGACCGACAGCCGCACGCCGCCGCTGCGCCGCGGACCGCTGGTCGACCGCCGGGGCCGGGCGGGACGCCGGCTGGCCGGGGCGCTCGTCCCGCAGCCGGAGGTGCTGGTCGACGGTCGGTGGCGCCGGCTGGACGACGTCCTCGGCGACGGCGCCGCCGTGCTCACCGCCGACCTGGTCGTGCGCCGGGCCGACGGCAGCGAGATCCGGGTCGAGGACCCGAGCGGCACGCTGCGCCGCTGGCTGGGGCCCGCGACGGCGGTCCGGATCCGCCCCGACCGCATCGTGGGTTCCGCGGGTCGAACCGAGCGCGGGCGGGTAGGCCGGACGTCATGAACATCGACAAGGACCAGATCCTGCAGCTGCTGCGCTCCCAGGGTGACGACGCGAAGGCCGACCAGGCGGACAAGGAACTGCCCGGGCAGGTCGACACCGACCGGGACGCCGGACTGCTCTCGAAGTTCGGCCTCGACCCGAGCGAGCTGATGAAGAAGCTCGGCGGCGGAGGACTGGGCGGCCTGCTCGGCCGCTAGCCGGCCACCGTTCCGACGGCTGTGTGCGTATCCACCTCATCAGCGCTCGGGGAGGTGGATACGCGCACAGTCGCGCGGGCGGTCAGGCCTCGCGGCGCCGGCGGCTGGGGGAGACGGCCTGCAGGGCGGTGTCGACGGCGACGGTGCCCAGCTGGCGCTCGAAGCCGGGCGGGATCACCAGGTCGTCGCGGCTCAGCTCGGACACCGACGGGCGACCGAGGCCGACCATGGCCGACCCGAGGCCGTCGCGCAGCAGGTCGAGGACGTTCTCCACGCCGGCCTGGCCGTTGGCGGCGAGGCCCCACAGGTAGGCGCGGCCGATCATGACCGCCTTGGCGCCCAGGGCCAGGGCCTTGGCGACGTCGCCGCCGCGCCGGATGCCGCCGTCCAGCAGCACCTCGATCTGGTCGCCGACGGCGTCCGCGACCGCCGGCAGCGCCCGGATCGAGGCGGGCGTGCCGTCGAGGTTGTTGCCGCCGTGGTTGGAGACCGAGATGGCGGTGACGCCGGCGTCGACGGCGCGCCGGGCGTCGTCGACGCGCATGACGCCCTTGAGCATGAACGGGCCGTCCCACTGCGAGCGCAGCCAGGCGACGTCGTCCCACGTAGGCATGGGCGAGGCGTTCCACATGCCGTAGGCGCCGAAGAAGGTGGGCGCCGGGGCGCCGGGGGTGGCGACCATGTTCGGCACGGTGAGGTCGGGGATCTTCCCGGTCCGCGCGAAGTCGAGCAGCCAGCGCGGCTTGACCAGCACCTGCGGCGCGTACCGGCGGGCCGCCTCGAGGTCGATCTTCTCCGGGATGAACGGGCTGCCCCAGTCGCGGCCGTAGGCGAACGACCAGTCGAGGGTGGCGATCAGCCCGACGGCGCCGGCGTTCCGGGCCCGCTCCATGCGGGCGAGCATCTCCTCGCGGGTGCCGACCCAGTACATCTGGAAGAACGTCTGCGGATTGGCCGCGACGACCTCCTCGATCGGCTTGCTGGCGAAGGAGGACAGGCCCATCGCGATCCCGCGCGCGGCCGCTGCACGGGCGACCGCGACCTCGCCGTCGGGGTGCACCGCCTGTACGCCGGTCGGGCTGATCAGGACCGGCATCGACATGGGCTGACCCATGACGGTCACGCCCATGTCCCGCTCGTTGGCCAGGCCGGCGGTGTGCGGCGCGAAGCCCAGCTCGGCGAACGCGGCCAGGTTGTCCTCGGCGGTCAGCCCGCGCTCGGACCCGGCGACGAGCGCGCCGTACACGCCCTTGGGCAGCCGCTTCTTCGCCCGGCGCTGCGCCTCGGCGACCGACTCGAACCAGGGGTTGGCCATCGTGAACCTCCTCGGGAACCCGGTCCGGGTCCATGGACCGGCTCTCGACCGCCGGTGGCACTGAGTGCCATGCTACGGCCGGCGGTGAGACGGCCGCCACAGTGGGGCGGCGCCGAGTCGGTGCGCCGCCATCGGACGAGGAGCTGAGCACGTGAGCGGACGGCTGGACGGCAAGGTCGCATTCATCACCGGTGCAGCACGCGGGCAGGGACGCGCGCACGCGGTGCGGCTCGCGCGGGAAGGGGCGGACGTCCTCGCGCTCGACCTCGCCGGCCCGCTGCCCGGCGTCCCGTACGACTCGGCCACCCCGGACGACCTCGCCCAGACGGCCAAGGAGGTCGAGGCAGTGGGTCGTCGCGTCCTGACCCACCAGGGCGACGTCCGGGACCTCGAGGGCATGAAGGAGTTCCTCGCCCGCGGGGTCGAGGCGCTCGGCCGGCTCGACGTCGTCGTCGCGAACGCCGGCATCTGCATCCCGGCGACCTGGGACGAGACCACGCCCCAGGTCTTCGCGGACACGATCGACATCAACGTCACCGGCGTCTGGAACACCGTCATGGCGAGCGCCCCGCACATCATCGCCGGGGGCGACGGCGGGTCGATCGTCCTGACCAGCTCCTACGCGGGCAAGAAGATGCAGCCGTTCATGATCCACTACACGACGAGCAAGCACGCCCTCGTCGGGATGACCCGCGGGTTCGCCGCGGAACTCGGCCCGTACCGCATCCGGGTGAACTCCGTGCACCCCGGCGGCGTCGCCACCCCGATGGGCAGCGGCGACATGATCAGCGCGATCGAGCACACCAACGCCAGCAACCCGAAGCTGGCCGCCATGGGCACCCCGTTCATCGACCCCGGCTACGCCGAGGCCGACCAGATCGCCGACGCGGTGGCGTTCCTCGTCTCGGACGAGGCCTCGTTCATCACCGCCGAGCACCTGTCGATCGACGGCGGCGCGCAGTACTTCTGAGCGGCGCGGGAGGGGTCCGGGACGACCGGGCCCCTCACCGGCTCAGGCTCGGGAACCCCTGGGTCAGCTCGTCGAAGGCCCGGTGCAGGTGACCGCGCAGCGACGCGCCGTTCTCGCTCAGCCAGACGGCGAACGCCGTCATCGCCGCCGCCCGCGTGCTCGCCCCGACCAGCCGCGGCAGCAGGTCCGCCGGCGAACCCCCGGTGCGGCGGGCGACGTGCTCGGCCACCACGCGGTCGATCTCGGCGTAGCGCAGCTGCGAGTGCGCCTGCAGCGCGGGCTCGGTGAGGATCAGCCGCATGCGCTGCCGGAGCACCGGCAGGTCCTCGGGTCCGTAGTCGTTCACGTCGACGTAGGCGCGGCAGATCGTCGCCAGCACCGGCGCGGAGTCGTCGGCGTCCCGGAGCAGCCGGTCGAGCCGCGCCACGTGCCGGGCGAAATCGCCCCAGACGGCGTCGGCCTTCGTGGGGTGGTAGCGGAAGAAGGTGCGCCGGCTGATGCCCGCGGCGTCGGCCACCTCGTCGGCGGTGACGGCGTCGAAGCCGCGGAGCGTGAACAGGTCGAGGGCCGCCCGCTCCACGCGGGCGCGCACGGCCTCGGCCTGCTCTTTCCCGGTGGAGGTCACGCGCCGATCATGCCGGTCGGTGACGTCTGGGGGATGCTGTCCGCGACATCCGGGCCACCTGTTGTTCGTGGCACTGGGTGCCACTAGCCTCGCTCCATCCACCCGTGACCGCGATCACCTGGAGTGCCTCGTGCCCGAGACGAACACCGACGTCGAGACCGTCCCCGCACCCGCACCCGGCGTCGCCGAGGAGGAGCTGGTGGAGGAGTCCCTCGTGGAGGAGGTCTCCATCGACGGCATGTGCGGCGTCTACTGACCGACGCCCTCGTGTCCACCGCCGTCGGGTTCGACGTCGATCTGCCCTGGCGGAAGGCGCGGTCGGTCGCGCTGCGGCCGGAGCCCTTCGGCGCGCTGGTCTACTCCTTCAGCACGCGGAAGCTGTCCTTCCTGAAGTCGAAGACCCTGGCCGCCGTCGTCGAGGCGCTGGCCGACCACCCGAGCGCCGCCGCGACGCTTGCAGCCTGCGGCGTGACCGAGGCGCAGCGGCCCGCCTACGCGAAGGCGCTGGCCGACCTCGCCCGCTCGCAGATGATCGAACGCCGGGAGGCACCGTGACCACGCTCGAACGTCCGGTCGGCGGGCGGCTGGTCGACCAGTTCGAGTACGGGCTCGACGCCCCCATCTGCCTCACTTGGGAGCTCACCTACGCCTGCAACCTGGCGTGCGTGCACTGCCTGTCCTCCTCGGGACGGCGGGACCCGCGGGAGCTCTCGACCGCCGAGGCCGAGGCCGTGATCGACGAGCTGCAGCGCATGCAGGTCTTCTACGTCAACGTCGGCGGCGGCGAGCCGACCGTCCGGCCGGACTTCTGGCACCTGCTCGACTACGCCATCGGCCACGACGTCGGCGTCAAGTTCTCCACCAACGGCATCAAGCTCGACCGGGCCCGCGCCCAGCAGCTGGCGGCCACCGACTACGTCGACGTGCAGATCTCCCTGGACGGCGCCACCGC
>DASQTE010000278.1:0-2767 GCA_035642035.1 Blastococcus sp. | reverse complement strand
ACGACGCTGATCACCACCAACGACCCGGTGAAGATCGCCGAGGACTACGCGATGCTCCAGCACCTGGCCGAGGGGCGCGTCGACCTCATGATGGGCCGCGGCAACACCGGCCCGGTCTACCCCTGGTTCGGCAAGGACATCCGGGACGGCATCGAGCTCGCGGTCGAGAACTACGCGCTCCTCCGGCAGCTGTGGCGCGACGACGTCGTCAACTGGGAGGGGAAGTTCCGGACCCCGCTGCAGGGCTTCACCTCGACCCCGCGCCCGCTCGACGGCGTCCCGCCGTTCGTGTGGCACGGCTCCATCCGCAGCCCGCAGATCGCCGAGCAGGCCGCGTACTACGGCGACGGCTTCTTCCACAACCACATCTTCTGGCCGCCGGAGCACACCCAGCGGATGGTCGAGTTCTACCGGCGCCGGTACGAGCACTACGGCCACGGCAGCGCGGACCAGGCGATCGTCGGCCTCGGGGGGCAGGTCTTCATGCGCAGGAACAGCCAGGACGCCGTCGAGGAGTTCCGCCCCTACTTCGACGTGGCCCCGGTCTACGGGCACGGCCCGTCGCTGGAGGAGTTCACCTCGCAGACCCCGCTGACGGTCGGCAGCCCGCAGCAGGTCATCGAGCGGACCCTGGGCTTCCGCGACTACGTCGGTGACTACCAGCGCCAGCTGTTCCTCATCGACCACGCCGGCCTGCCGCTCAAGACGGTCCTCGAGCAGCTCGACCTGCTCGGCGAGGACGTCGTCCCGGTGCTCCGCAAGGAGTTCGCCGCCCTGAAGCCCGCGCACGTCCCCGAGGCGCCCACCCACGCGTCCCTGGTCGCCGCGGCCGGCGGCGCCAAGGACTCCACCGTCCACGCCCCCGCCGACAGCGTGACCGGGCAGGCGCGATGACCACCCGGACGCTGGCCGTCGTCAGCGGCGGCCTGAGCAACCCGTCGTCCACCCGCCTGCTCGGCGACCGGCTCACGGCCGCCACGGTCGAGGCCCTCAGGGCGCGGGGCGAGGACACCACCGTCGAGGTCGTGGAGCTGCGCGAGCACGCCCGCGACCTGGCCGACAACCTCGTCACCGGCTTCGCCAACAAGGCGCTGCAGACGGCGGTCGACACGGTGACCGGCGCCGACGGCCTGATCGCCGTCACGCCGATCTTCTCGGCCTCCTACAGCGGTCTGTTCAAGACGTTCTTCGACGTCCTGGACAAGGAGGCCCTCATCGGCAAGCCCGTCCTGCTCGGGGCGACCGCCGGCACCGCCCGGCACTCGCTCGCCCTCGAGCACGCCGTGCGCCCGCTGTTCTCCTACCTGCGCGCGGTCGCCGTCCCGACCGCGGTCTTCGCCGCGACGGAGGACTGGGCAGGCGCCGGCGGGATAGACCGCGCCCTGGCCGGGCGGATCGACCGGGCCGCGGGCGAGCTCGCCGACCTGGTGTCCGGCCGGCCCGCCTCGAGCCGGCCGGTGGACCCCTTCGCCGACCCGACGACGTCCTTCGAGGACCTCCTCCGCGGCCGCTGAGCGACCAGGGCGTTCAGCCGACGGCGTCAGCGGAGGGCGGGGCCGAACCGCCCTGTGGGGCTCCGGCGGTCATGATGCGGGCGATCTCGGCGCGGTCCGCGGCCGACGGCAGCCCCCAGCCGGGCTCGTAGCCGTACACCTCGTGCAGCGGCCGGGACGCCGTCCGCCCGGTGAGCACCTCGACCGAGCCGGAGTCGATCAGCCCGGGGTGCTCGACGCCGCAGGCCTCGGCCACCTTGAGCAGGTCGCGCCGCAGCGTGCGCACGTAGTTGGCCGCCCGCACCGACTTCAGCGCGGGGTCCAGGCCGTGGGCGAGCCACGCGTTCTGCGTGGCCACCCCGGTCGGGCAGGTGTCGGTGTGGCACTTCTGCGCCTGGATGCAGCCGATCGCCAGCATCGCCTCGCGGGCGACGTTCACCATGTCGCAGCCGAGCGCGAACGCGACGGTCGCGTTGTCGGGCAGGCCCAGCTTGCCCGCCCCCACGAAGACGACGTCCTCGGCCAGCCCCTTGCGGGCGAACGTCGCGTAGACGCGGGCGAAGCCGAGCTGGAAGGGCAGCGAGACCGAGTCGGTGAAGATCAGCGGGGCGGCGCCGGTGCCGCCCTCGCCGCCGTCGACGGTCACGAAGTCGACCCCACGGTCCCCGGCGGCCATGAGGTCGGTGAGCTCCTCCCAGAACGCCATGTCGCCGACGGCGGACTTGATGCCGACGGGCAGCCCCGTCTCGGCGGCCAGGAGCTCCACCCAGTCGAGCATGCTGTCGGTGTCGGAGAACTCGGCGTGCCGCGAGGGGCTGATGCAGTCGACCCCCTCCGGCACCCCGCGCGTCTCCGCGATCTCGGCCGACACCTTCGCCGCGGGCAGCACCCCGCCCAGCCCGGGCTTCGCGCCCTGGCTCAGTTTGACCTCCAGCGCCCGCACGGGGGCGCTGTCGACGAGCGCCTTGAGCCGCTGCAGGTCGAAGCGGCCGTCGGCGTCCCGGCAGCCGAAGTACGCCGTCCCGATCTGGTACACCAGCTCGCCGCCGTGCCGGTGGTGCGGAGAGATGCCGCCCTCGCCGGAGTTGTGCAGGCAGCCGGCCAGCGCCGCCCCCCGGTTGAGCGCCTCGATCGCGGCGCCCGAGAGGGAGCCGTAGCTCATCGCCGAGATGTTCACGACGGACGCGGGGCGGAACGCGGAACGGCGCCCCCGCGCGGCGCCGAGCACCTTGGCCGCGGGCAGGTCCACCTCGTGCCCGGTGTGCACGTTCGTC
>DASQTE010000277.1:0-13098 GCA_035642035.1 Blastococcus sp. | reverse complement strand
GCCGGTGCGGACGGACGAGGCGAACTTCGGATCGTCATCGACGAGGGCGCGCTCGATCTGCTCCAGCAGACGCTGCTCGTGCTCGGAGAGCGGCACGTCGACCTCCAGTAGGGCCTAGCCATTGCCGTCGGAGATACCGCCGACGGTGACAACGAGAATACGAGCCCTTTGCAGGGTGCGAAAGGCGACCGCGCGGGGACCCGTCAGGATCCTCGTCCGATCACTCCTCCGGGTAGCCAACGGGCGGGGTCCCACCCCGGTTCCGCGACACGCGGGAGAGCGGCTCCGCGCTGGTCGGACGGCTGCTGCCCGGCCGCCCCACCCGGTGCAGCAGCGTCGCCGGTCGCACCGCACCGGCCCCGAAGCGGCGGGCGGCCCGGTCGGCGGCCAGCTCGGCCTCCCGTCGGCCGTGCTCCCGGGCACCGAGCTCCAGCTGCTGCGGCGCGGAGCCGGCGTCGATCAGGCGCTCGGCCCGGACGCCCACCAGCCGGATGCGGGCCCGCTCCAGCCCGAGCGCGTCGAAGAGGGCCCGCGCGGTCTCGTAGAGCTCCTGCCCGACGTCGGTGGGGACGTCGAGGGTGCGGCTGCGGGTGATCGTGGCGAAGTCGGCGAAGCGGACCTTGATGCTGACCGTGCGGGCCAGCCATCCCCCGGCCCGCAATCTCCCGGCCGTCCGCTCGGCCAGGAGGAGCAGTTCCCGGTGGATCACCGCCGGGTCGTCGACGTCGGTGCCGAAGGTCTCCTCGTGCCCGGTGGACTTCTCCGGCTCGTTCGGGACCACCCGGCGCGGGTCGCGGCCCCAGGACAGCTCGTGCAGGTGGGTGCCGGAGGCCGCGCCCACGGCCCGCTGGAGGGTCTTCGCCGGCACGTGCGCGAGGTCGCCGACGGTGCGCAGGCCGAGGCGGAGCAGCTGCTCCTCGGTCTTGGGCCCCACCCCCCAGAGCGCGCCGACCGGCAGCGGGTGCAGGAAGTCCATGACCTCCGCCGGGCGGACGACGAGCATCCCGTCGGGCTTGGCGTGGGTGGAGGCGAGCTTGGCGACGAACTTGCTCCCGGCCACCCCGACCGAGCAGGTGATCCCCTGCTCGTCGAAGACCCGGGCGCGGAGGTACTCGCCGATCTCCGTCGCGTCCCCCAGCCGGCGTCCGGCGCCGGACACGTCGAGGAAGGCCTCGTCCAGCGAGAGCGGCTCGACCAGCGGGGTGATCGAGCGGAACAGCGCCATCACCGACCGCGAGACCTCGCTGTAGAGCGCCAGGTCCCCCGGCAGCACGGTCGCCGTCGGGCACAGCCGGAGCGCACGGGCTGTCGGCATGGCCGCGTGCACGCCGTATCGGCGGGCCTCGTAGGTCGCCGAGGTCACCACACCCCGGTTGCCGGCCCCGCCCACGATCACCGGGGTGCCGGCCAGCTCCGGGTGCCGGCGCACCTCGACGCTGGCGAAGAACGCGTCCATGTCGACGTGCAGGACGCTGCAGCCCTCCGCCCGGCCCGATCCCACCCCACCCTCCTCCCGTCGAACACGTGTTCGACTTCCTGTCCGGGACACTACCGGCGGCGCCACCGCGGCGCGCGTGCTCGCCCGTGTCGTGTCGCCCTCGTGACCTGCCGGTGTCGCCGCAGGTCGGGGGTGGTGGCAGGGCAGGTGTCGGACAAAGATGAGAGAGGTAAGCAGCGACGGGGGTTGCCGTCCGGCAGCCCCGGATCGACCTGGACGGAGACGGCATGGCTCTCGACGACGACGACATGACCAGCACGGAGGGTCCCGCGGACGGCGGTGCCTCCGGCACTCCCGGCACGCACGACGGTGGCGCGGACGGCGGTGCCGACGGCGGAGCTGACGGCGGTGCCCACGGCCCGGCCGACGGCGGCGCTGCCGGTGGCGGTGCCGATGGTGGCGCGGACGGCGGTGCCGACGGCGGAGCTGATGGTGGCGCGGACGGCGGAGCCGACGGCGGTGCTGATGGTGGCGCGGACGGCGGAGCCGACGGCGGCGCGGACGGTTCGGCCTGAGCGAGAGCCCGACCACGCAGGGCCGGGCGGAGCAGGAACTCCGCCCGGCCCTGCGGCGGTGCACGAACATCGACCCGCAGGTCTTCGCCGACCAGTACTGGGCCCGGCAGCCGCTGCTGACCCGCGCTCAGGACCTCGAGAACGGGGCCACCGGGAACGCCTTCACCGACCTGCTCGACCTGGCCGCCGTCGACGAGCTGCTGTCCTCCCGCGGGCTGCGCACACCGTTCCTGCGGATCGCCAAGGACGGCGCCGTCGTCGACACGAAGCGCTTCACCACGTCCGGGGGCGCCGGCGCCGAGATCGGTGATCAGGTGTCCTCCGACGCCGTGCTGCGGCTGTTCGCCGACGGCAGCACCGTCGTCCTGCAGGGGCTGCACCGGCTCTGGCCGCCGCTGATCGAGTTCGCCGACCAGCTGGCCGCCGACCTGGGCCACCCCACACAGGTCAACGCCTACATCACCCCGCCGTCCTCGCGCGGGTTCAGCCCGCACTACGACGTGCACGACGTCTTCGTGCTGCAGTTCGCCGGCGAGAAGCACTGGACGATCCACGAGCCGGTGCTGCGCGACCCGCTGCGCACCCAGCCGTGGAACGACCGCGCGGCGGACGTCGCCGCCGCGGCCGCGCGCGAGCCGGTCATCGACGCGGTGCTGCGGCCCGGCGACGCCCTCTACCTGCCCCGCGGCTTCCTGCACTCGGCCGAGGCGCTCGGCGAGATCAGCGGCCACCTGACCATCGGCGTCCACTCCGTGACCCGGTGGGCGGCCGCCGAGTCGGCGCTCGACCTCGTGCGCACCCTCGCCGCGGAGGACCCGGAGCTGCGGGGCTCGCTGCCCCTCGGCATCGACCTCGGCGACCCGGAATCCGTCCGGGACGACGTCGCCGCCGTGATCGCCGGCCTGCAGGAGTGGCTCGGTCACGTCGACCCGGCCGAGGTCGCCGACCGGCTGCGGGCCGGCACCTGGGCGCAGGTGCGACCCGAGCCGGTCGCGCCGCTGGCCCAGTCGGCCGCCGCGGCCGCGCTCGGCCCCGAGACGGTCCTGCGGCTGCGCCGGCGGCTGCGCTGCTCGCTCCGCGACGGCGCCGAGGGTCGGGCGACGCTAATCGCCGGAAGGCGCTCGCACTCCTTCCCCGCGGGCGTCCGGCCGGCGCTGACGGCGCTCCTCGAGGTCGGCGAGCTCAAGGTCGGCGACCTGCCCGGTCTCGAGCCGGCGGACCGGCTCACCCTGGCGCGGCGGCTGGTCACCGAGGCGATCGCCACCGTCCCCGACGCCGGGCCGGCGTGAGCGGGAGCCCTCTGCAGCCCTCCGACGACTTCTGCCGGACGGAGACCCCGGCCCGCCCCGCGGGCCGGATCGACGAGAGCCGCTGCTCGGCGCAGGCGCTGGTCCGGGGCGACTCCCCCGTGGCCACCGCCTCGCCGGCCACCCGGTGGCTGCTGATCGAGCAGCCGGGACCCTGGGGCCGCGACGCGCTGAACGAGTCGAGGTTCGACGCCGCGGTGGCCTCCGAGCTCGCACGGCTGTCCCGCGCGGAGGGGGTGCGGCTGCTGCTGGTCCGCCGTCCCGGGGACCGGCTGGCCGACTCCGGCCGCCGCTGGGCCTACGGCGACAGCCGCCGCGGCCACGAGGGGCTGTGGTGGTCGGTCCGGTCCTCCGACGCCGACCTGCTCACCGTCCCATGGGACGGCTCGGTGGGCGAGCCCGCGGTCGGGCCCACCTACCTCGTCTGCACGCACGGAGGGCACGACGCCTGCTGCGCGCTGCGCGGCCGGCCGCTCGCCCGCGCGCTGCCGGCGCCGGGGCCCGCGGACGTCTGGGAGTGCAGCCACCTCGGCGGCGACCGGTTCGCCGCCAACGTGCTGGTGCTGCCGCACGGCTTCTACTACGGGCAGGTGCCCGGCGACGGCGCGGACCTGGTCGCGGCGCACTCGCAGGACCGGGTGGCGCTGCCCTGGCTGCGGGGCCGGGCCGGCGTCCCCATCCCGGCGCAGGCCGCCCAGCACTTCGCCCGCGGCGAGCTGGGGCTGCTCGGCGTCGACGCGCTGCCGGTGGTCGGCGTCGCGCAGCTGACCCCGCCGGGCTCTGAGGTCGAGCGGTGGACGGTGACACTGGCCGGGCCGGACCGCGACGTCGTCACCAGCGTGGAGAGCCGCCCGTCGGCGGTCGCGGCCCGTCTGACCTGCCGGGCCACCCACCCGGCGCACTCGCGCACCTGGCACGTGGAGCTCGTCGTGGCCCCGTCCAAAGGCTCGCCGTGAGCGTGCGAGCGGTGAGGAGGACGGGGTCCTTCAGCAGCCGAGCGCGCGACCTCGGGCGGTGAGCAGCGGGATGGCGAGCTCGGTCGCGGTGAGCGAGCCGTGGTAGCCGATCAGGCGGCTGGGTCCCGGCTCGCGCGTGGGCGTGGTGAGCGCCCACGTGCCGCGGGCGAGCGCGACGACGTCGCCGATCCGCTCGGCCACGCCGTCGTCCACCGGACCGAAGACGCCGCTGGCGACGGCCTCCTCCCGGCTGCCCACCCACGCCCGGTCGCCAAGGACCTCCCGCCAGCGGTCCAGCACGTCGGGAGCGGCACCGGGCTCCGCGTGGACGTACCGGGCGCGCGGCTCCCCGGCCAGCAGCCGGACGCCGTCGGCCAGGCCGGGGTGCTCGTCGAGGTCGAACCGGGTGTCGTCGGGGACGTCCAGCATCCCGTGGTCGGCGGTGACCGCGAGCGCGGCGTCGTCGGGGAGGCCGGCGACCAGCTCCTCGACGACGCGGTCGACGAAGGCCAGCTGCGCGCGCCACGCGGCCGAGCCGATCCCGCGCACGTGGCCGGTGAGGTCGAGCTCGGGGATGTAGCCGTAGACGAGGGCCCGCGGCGTGGCCACCAGCGAGCGGAGCACGAGGGCGCAGAGGTCGCCGTGGCTGACCGCGCCGGTGTAGGTGGCGCCGCGGTACACCGCGCGGGTGAGACCCGAGCCGGCGTAGGCGTAGGGCCCGACGGCGGTCGCGGGCACGCCGGCTGCGTCCGCCCGCTCGAAGACGGTGCGCTGCGCCTGCCACACGTCGGGGTCGGGGTCGTCGCCCCACTGGACGTGGTTGAGGGCCCGCGGCTCCCCCGCCGCGCCGCTCTCCCCCGGCACGGCGGTGACGAAGCCGAGGATGCCGTGCGCGCCGGGCGGCAGGCCGGTGCCGAGGGTGGCCAGGCTGACCGGGGTGGTGCTCGGGCAGGGAGCGGACAGGTCCCCGGCCGGGCTGCTGAGGGAGGCGAGGGTGGGCGCGAGGTCGGCGTGCGCCCGCACGAGCTCGGCGCCCAGCCCGTCGATCAGGAGGACGGCCACCCGGCGGGCGCCGCCGAGGGCGGAGGTGAGGTCCAGCGGGTCGGTGGGGAGGTCGCCCCGGTCGAGCGGCACGCCGAGCGCCGCGGCGGCGCCCGGGAGGACGTCGGCGAGGGTCGCGGTGCCGTAGCGGGGCGCCGCGAGGTCCGGCGGAAGTAGAAAGACCCCGTCCTCCCCACCCTTCGCATGCTCAGGGCGGGATCCGGGACGAGGCCGCCCTGTCACCGTCGCGAGGCCAGGACGTGCAGGCCGGTGGCGATGTCCCGGTACGGGGACGTCTCGGCGAGGGCGACCTCGAGGGCCCGGACGGCCTGGGGGTCGGCGCCGGACGTGGCCTCCAGCAGGTCGGCGACGACGGAGACGCCGCGCCACGTGCCGGGGCGCAGACCCGCGCCCTCGGCGAGCGCGAGCAGGTCGTCGGGGGCGAAGCGCCGCCGGGCGGGCCGGGCGCGGCCCGGGGCCGGGTCGCGGTCCTCGAGCAGCGCGAGCGCCTCGACGGGGTGGCCGGTGACGGCGCGGGCCAGGACGGCACCGGCCCGGTTCGCCGTCGCGACGCTCACCTGGCCGCCGGGCCGCAGGACCCGGGCGATCTCCCGGAGGGTGATTGCCGGGTCGTCGACGACCTCGAGCACGTAGTGGCACAGCGCCAGGTCGTAGCCCGCCGACGCGTCGTCGGCGGCGGGCAGCACCTCGTGCAGCAGGTCGCCGTCGCCCTGGACCCCGCGCACGCGGGCACCGACGCCGTCGGTCTCGGCACGGCGGCGCAGCGTGGCGAGGGCGTCGGCGCTGGGGTCGACGACGGTGACGTCGTGGCCGAGCCGGGCCAGCGGGACGGCGAACATGCCGCTGCCGCCGCCCACGTCGAGGACCCGCAATGGGGTGCCCGCGCCGACCAGCGGGTCGAGCGCGGCCCACACGGCAGCTGACCGGGCAGGCAGCTGCTCCGAGGAGGGCGAGGTGGGGGCGGTCGGCACCTCAGGGAGCCTAGTGGCGACGCACGGCCTCCACCCCGCCGCCGTCGACTAGACGGACACGCTGTCGGCCGCGCGCCGGACCTCGGCGAGGTCGATGCGGCGCATCTTCAGCATGGCCTGGATGGCTCGCTGCGACCGGCCGGGGTCGGGGTCGTTGGTCAGCCGGATCAGCTCCTCCGGGAAGACCTGCCAGGAGACGCCGAAGCGGTCCTTCAGCCAGCCGCACATGCTCTCCTCGCCGCCGTCGAGGAGCCGGTCGTAGTAGCGGTCGGACTCCTCCTGGTCCTTGCACACGATCTGGAAGGAGACGGCCTCGTTGAACCGGAACTGCGGCCCGCCGTTGAGCGCGGTGTAGGGCTGCCCGTCGAGGGTGAAGTCGACGGTCAGGACGTCGCCCTCCGACATGGGCGGCGGCATGTCGGGCCCGTAGCGGGTGATGTCGCCGATGCTCGAGTTCGGGAAGATCGAGGTGTAGTGCTTCGCGGCCTCCTCGGCCTGGCCGTCGAACCAGAGACAGGGAATCTGCTTGGGCATGTCTCGTCCTCTCTCGCTCCGGCTGTCACGCCGGCTGGTGGGTAGACCCTGGCCCGTCGTCGAAGTCATCGGACGGCGCACGCGTCGGTGAACCCGGATGCATCAGGCAGAGTTCGCCGGCCTGGCCTCGACCCGGTCCTTCAGTGCGACGTTGGCCGCGGTGAAGGCGGCCAGCCTGCGCCGGTTCAGCGCACGGATCAGCAGCGGTGCCAGCAGTCCCCGGAACTGGTCCTGCTGCCACACCCGCACACCGCCGTCTTGATCGGTGATGGTCACGGTGTGCTCGACCTCAAGGATGCCCAGGGAGCCCAGGCGGGCGACCGTGCCGCCCACCCGTAGCCGCTGTCCTGGGGTCACCTCCAGGACCGTGGGCTGCAGCCTCGACGGCATGAGGGCGTTGACGGGCGGCACGGTGACCGACAGCCGCTCACCGACGACCAGCGCACCCTCCGCCCGGGTCACGAACGGGTTCCATTCCGCGTAGGCCGGCAGGTCGGCGATCACCTGCCACACGCGCTCGGGGGTGGCGCGGATGTCCACGAATGCGGTCAGCTCGGCGGTCATCGCCACCCATCTCCTGCTCCGGAGCGCCGGGACGCCAACCTATGGCAGCCCGCGCGAGCAGTGGTGGTTCCACGACCCGGTAGCAGCCGGCCCCGCCGTCAGCAGTCAGTGGCCCGAACTCCCGGGGCTGGAGTGCCAGAGCTTCCGGGGCGCGCCCGCGTCCCTGCGGGCGCGGGTCATCGTGTCCTCCCCGGCGGGCTTGATGTCGGCGTAGGGCGACATCCGGAAGCCGGTCGGGTGCACCAGCACCGGCCGGACGACGACCGGGCGCGGACCGTGCGACGCCGCGGCCCCCGCGATCGCCTGCTCGGTGAACTCCCCCGGCGCGGCCATCAGGTCGCGGACGCCGTCCAGACCGTCGGCCTCCCACGCCTCGTGCAGCGCCGGCAGCTCCCACGCGCCGGTCGCCCGAAGCGAGACCCCCCGCGGGCCGGTGCGGCGCAGCACCCCGCGGATGACCAGCAGCCAGGAGTGGAAGACCGTGGCCGCGTAGGGGCCCTGCGCGTCCTCGAAGAAGGTCGAGTCGGTGCACCCGGTGCCGTCGTCCAGGGTCACGAAGACCACCCGCCGTCCGGAGCGGATCGGCGGCGTCTGGGTGGCCACCTTGACCCCGGCGACCAGCACCTCCGCCCCGCTGCGGCAGCCGAGCAGGTCCCCCGCCGGCACCGCGCCGATCGCGGCGAGGAACGGCCGGTAGAAGTCGACGACGTGCCGGCTGGCGTCCAGGCCCAGCACCTCCAGCTCCGCGCGGACCAGCTCGGCGTCGGTGAACTCCGGCAGCCCGCTGCCCTCCGCCCAGCTGAGCCCCGTCTCCTCCGGTCCGGTCTCCTCCTGCAGCTCCAGGCCCATCAGGTCCAGGCTCAGCTGGCCGCTGGAGCTCGCACGTGCACCGCTGCGGCTCCACCGGTCCAGCTCCCCGATCTGCAGCAGCAGGTCGCGCCGGGTCACCTGCTTGCGCCGGTGGGTGGGCCGGCCCGCCTCGCGGTCGCGCACCCCGAACCCGTAGAGGGAGTCGAACCCCCCGGCCAGCACCAGCCGCTCGACGACCGGCCGGGAGACCGACGCGCGGTGCCAGAAGTCCGTCAGCGACCGGTAGGGCTGGCCGGTGACGATGCGGGCCACCTCGTCGTCGGAGATCCCCTTCACGTCGGCCAGGGCCAGCCGGATCCCGTAGCGGGACGGGTTCCGCATCGACTCCGGCATCCACTCCGGACGTGGTCGACCCTCGACCTCCACATCAGCCTCAGGGTCGTCCTCGGAGGCGGCGAGCCGTTCCACCCGGTAGGTGTCGGCCGAGGCGTTGACGTCGAGCCCCAGCACCCGGATCCCGAAGTTGCGGGCGTCGTCGAGGATCAGCCGCTTCGGGTACATCCCGGGGTCGTGGGTGAGCACGCCCGCGAGGAAGGCCGCCGGGTGGTGGGTCTTCAGCCAGGCCGACTGGTAGGTGGGCAGGGCGAACGCCGCCGCGTGCGCCTTGCAGAAGCCGAACGAGCCGAAAGCCGCCAGCACCTCCCACACCCGCTCGGCAACCTCCACCGGGTAGCCGGCGTCCAGCAGCCGCGGCACGAACCAGGCCCGCACCTCGGCGTGGGCGTCCTTCTCCCCCAGCGCGCGACGCACCTCGTCGGCCTCGGCCAGGCTGACCCCGGCCATCCGGGCGACGATCTGGAGCACCTGCTCGTGGAAGACCACCACCCCCGCGGTCTCCTCCAGGCAGAACTCCAGGTCGGGGTGCGGGTAGACCGCGTCCCGCCAGCCGTTCCGGGCCATGAGGAACGGGGTGACCATGTCGCTCTTCACCGGCCCCGGCCGGAACAGCGAGATGTCGATGACGATGTCCTCGAACGTCTGCGGCCCGAACTTGCCGACCAGCTCCCGCTGACCCGGCGACTCGATCTGGAACATCCCGAGCGTGCGGGTGCTGCGGATCAGCTCGAAGGTCGTCGGGTCGTCCCGCGGGATCGCGTCGATGTCGACTGTCTCGCCGTCGACCCGGGCCACCTCGTCGAGGGCGTGCGCGATCGCCGACTGCATCCGGATGCCCAGCAGGTCGAGCTTGAGCAGCCCTAGCTCCTCGACGTCGTCCTTGTCGAACTGGCTCATCGGGTAGCCGAGATAGCTGTTCTCCACCGGGGTGCGGTCGAGCAGCGTGGCGTCGGAGAGCAGCACGCCGCACGGGTGCAGCGCGATGTGCCGGGGCAGCCCGTCGAGCCGGGCGACCAGGTCGAACATCAGGTCGAGGTCGCCGGAGCCGCCGCTGCGCTTGGAGCCCAGCCGGCTGGCGCGCAGCTCCGGCAGGTCCTTGAGCGCGGCGTGCACCTGGTTGGCCCGGATGTGCGGGAAGGCCTTGGCGACGGCGTCGATCTCCGCGGGCGGCAGCCCGAGCGCCGCCCCGACGTCACGGATCGCGTGCCGCACCCGGTAGGTGTCCATCATCGAGATGCAGCTGACCCGGTCGGCGCCGAAGCGGTCGATGACCGCGTCGTAGACCTCCATCCGCCGGGCGGACTCCACGTCGATGTCGATGTCGGGCAGCTGGTGGCGCAGCGGGGAGAGGAAGCGCTCCATCAGCAGCCCGTACCGCAGCGGATCGACGTCGGAGATGCCGAGCAGGTAGGTGACCAGGCTGCCGGCCCCGGAGCCCCGCGCGGCGGCCCGGACCCTCAGGCTCTTGATCAGGTCGACCACGTCGGCGACGGTGAGGAAGTAGGACGGGTAGCCGAGCTGGTCGATCACCGCCAGCTCATCGTCCAGCCGCTGCCGCACCCGCTCCGACGGCGCCATGCCGCGGCGTCCCATGCCGGCCTCGCACCGGGCCCGCAGCACCTGGGAGGGTCCCATCCCCCGCTCGGCGACCGTGGTGACGACGTCGAGCTCGGGATAGCGGACGCTGCCGATGCCGAGGTCGTCGCGGATGTCGACGACGCACTGCTCGGCCAGCCGGGCGGTGCCCTCGAGCAGGCGCAGGGCGGCGTCGCGGTCGGGACCGACCAGGTCCTCGGCCACCGCGGACATCTCCTTGCCCGACTTGAGGTAGCCCTCGGCGGTGCGCCGGTCGACGTGCCGCTCGTCGAGCGCGACCAGGCGACGGGAGGCGTCCAGGACGTCGGCGGTCGGCGCGTCCAGCGCGTCGACGTAGCGGACGGCGTTGCTGAGCACCACCGGGACGCCCTGCTCGGCGGCGAACCGCAGCATCGCCTGCGCCCGCACGCGGTCACCCCGGCCGCGGTGGTGGACCAGCTCGAGCACCAGCCGGCCCGGCCCGAAGGCGGCCCGCCAGGCGTCCAGGTGGGCGGCGGCGTGGTCGGCCCGGCCGGTGAGCAGTGCCCGGCCGACCGCGGAGTCGGGCCCCAGCAGCGCGATCAGCCCGTTCGCGTGCTCCGCGGCCGTGGCCAGCGAGCTCACCGGCTCCCCGCGGGTGCTGCGCAGGTGGGTGGCGCTGGTCAGCCGGCAGAGCGACCGCCAGCCGGCGCCGTCCCGGGCGAGGAAGGTGACCCGCGGCAGCCGCGGGTCCACGCTCGCCCCGCCCCGGGCGGGCGCCCGCCGCCCCGGGCTCGGCGCACGCATCCGCGGGGCGCGGGCGCCCGACTCCTCGCCGCCGAGGGCGTGCGCGAGCGCCGGCGGCACGGTGGCGTCGAGGGCGGGTGCGACGGCGAGGTCCACCCCGAAGATCGGCCGCACCCCTGCCGACCGGCAGGCCAGCGCGAACTTCACCGCGCCGTACAGCCCGTCGCGATCGGTCAGCGCCAGCGCGGGCATGCCGTGCTCGGCGGCGCGGGCCACCAGATCGGCCGGGTGGTTGGCCCCGTACCGCATCGAGTAGCCGGAGGCGACGTGCAGGTGGACGAAGGGGTCTGTCACCTCCGCGACCGGGTACCGGGGCCAGCGGCCCCGCGCGGGCGGGTGAACGGTGACCGAGCGGGTTCGGGTGCGACGGGAGCGGCGAGGAAGCTCTCGACCACCACGAGGAAGGCCCCCACGTCACGGACCAGGTCGGCGGCCTCCCGCTCGGTGACCGCGGAGGACAGACCGGCCTCGGCCGCAGCCCGCTTCGAGGCGCCGGCGGCGAAGAAGCCGGCCCACTCCCCCAGCTCGGGCGCGACCTGACCGAGCAGCACCCAGGCGCTGCGCGGTCGGCGACGGGCGGGCTCGGGGCGGGTGCGGGCGGCGAGCACGCCGGCAGCGGCCCGCAGCGCACCCAGGTGCGCGGTGGCATACCGCTGCCGCGGATCGGTGTACCCGGTCGCCTCGCGGAGCGCGCGGTGGGCCTGGTCGAGGAGCTGGGTGGCGGCGGCGGGCAGCGCCGGGGGGAGGGGCAACTGGACGGGGACGGCCCGGGCGGCGCCCATCAGTCGTGCACCCGGACGAGCCACCAGCGGTTGCCCGCGGCGTCCCAGGTGAGGTCGTAGACGCCGGCGAAGCTGGTCCGGGACCGCCCGGCCCGCACCGCCTCGACCCGCCACACCTCCTGGGTGGAGACCAGCTCGGCGGAGGCCCCGCCGGCGACGGTGTCCTGCCGCCACCACGGAGCGGTCTCCACCCACGAGTCGAGCAGCTCCCCCACGAGGTACCGGGACTGCCCGCGCCAGAACTGCACCGGGCCCAGCGGTCCCCGCTCGACCTGGACCTCCTCGCCGACCCGTCCCGCGAGTTCACCGAGCACCCGGCTCATGACAGCCTCCCCACCTCCGGCACACCGCGCGCCGCTCCCTGCCACCGTCCGGGCGGGGAAGGCCGGGGGACGACGGAGGAGCGATGCCGTTCGAACGTTTGTTCGAACAGATCCCCAGTAGACCGGAGCCGCTCCCGGTCGTCAAGACGGGACCCGCCGTGTCACCTCGCCGTCCGCGCACCGGTCACGGCGCGGACCACGGCGGCACGCTCCCCGGCCCGGTGGCAGGATCGGCCCATGCCTCCGCCGCCCCTGCCGACCGAGCCGGAACACCCCCGGGTCGCCGAGGTCGCGCGCCTGCTGCGCGCGGCGGGGGCCGCCGGCACCGTCCGCCACCTGCCCGACAGCGCCCGGACCGCCGCCGCGGCCGCGGCCCAGCTCGGCGTGCCGGTGGGGGCGATCGCGAACAGCCTGGTGTTCGACGTCGACGGCAACCCGCTCCTCGTGATGACCAGCGGCGCCCACCGCGTCGACGAGACCCTCGTCGCCGGGCTCCTCGGCGTCCCCCGGATCGGCCGCGCGGCGCCGGAGTTCGTGCGCCGGCACACCGGCCAGGCCATCGGCGGCGTCGCCCCGATCGGCCACCCCGAGCCGATCGGCACCCTCGTCGACGTCGAGCTGGCCCGCTACGACCAGGTCTGGGCCGCCGCCGGGCACCCGCACACGGTCTTCCCCACGACCTACGACGAGCTGCTCCGCCTCACCGGCGGCACCGCCGCGGAGGTGGGCCCGGGCCCGAGCGCCGAGACCCTCCAGGAGACCGAGGCGGCCGCCCGATGACCGACACGCGTCCCGCCACCCGCGTCATCGAGCTGCCGACGCCGTGGCTGCGCGAGCACATGCACGAGGCGCTGATCATCTACGGCCTGGCCATGGGGTACGACTCCGCCGTCGTCGCCGGCCGGTACGGCTACGCGATCCAGCACACCGAGCGGCCCGGCTTCCGCGCCGTCGGCGCCTTCGCCGAGACCGGGGCGGGTGGGGGCGAGACAGCCGAGCAGCTGGTCGGCTTCGGCTAC